>NZ_JZRD01000016.1:0-218514 GCF_000963995.1 Pantoea sp. SM3 | reverse complement strand
CTTCACTCCCTGCTGAGCCGTCTGCGTTGCCGCTTTGCCGTCTCAGTGGTGGCGCATTATAGGGAGTTATTCGGAGCTGACAAGGGTTTATTACAAAAAATTGACTGAGCGCTACTTTTTTAACCGAACAGGCTAAAAACAGACATTTCTCGATCAATAATCAGTCAAAAGCCCCCGTTAAGCGGCACAAATCAGCGTCACGTGTATAAGCACCAATGCTATTCTGTAAGTCCAACGCCGCTTTCTTTGTTGCAGACTGAACAATTATTAAAGAAGGACTTTCAATGATTCGCTCCGCGCGCAGTATGGCCGGCTTGCCCTGGATCGCCGCAATGGCGTTCTTCATGCAAGCCCTCGATGCCACCATCCTCAATACTGCGCTTCCTGCTATCGCCACCAGTCTCGACCGTTCCCCTCTTGCCATGCAATCTGCTGTGATCAGCTATACGCTCACTGTCGCCATGCTGATCCCGGTCAGCGGCTGGCTGGCCGATCGCTTCGGCACGCGCAAAGTCTTTATCGTGGCCGTTTCACTGTTTACGTTGGGGTCTTTAGCTTGTGCACTTTCGGGCTCACTGAGCATGCTGGTTATCTCGCGCATTATTCAGGGTGTTGGCGGCGCGATGATGATGCCGGTCGCGCGCCTGGCATTGTTGCGCGCTTATCCACGCAGTGAATTGCTGCCGGTACTTAACTTTGTGACCATGCCGGGATTAGTCGGACCGATTCTGGGGCCGATGCTCGGTGGCCTGCTGGTCACCTACGCCAGCTGGCACTGGATATTCCTGATCAACATTCCCATCGGCATCGCGGGCATCTTCTATGCACGTAAATATATGCCGGACTTCACCACGCCTAAGCGCCGCTTTGATTTTGGCGGCTTCATTCTGTTTGGCTTAGGTCTGGTGCTGATATCCGTCGGTATCGAACTATTCGGAGAGCGTATCGTGTCGCCGTGGCAGGCGGTGCTGGTGCTGTTAGCCGGTGTCGCGCTATTGCTTCTATATATAGTGCATGCACGCCGCCATCCTGCACCGCTGATCAACTTACCGATGTTTAAGACCCGAACCTTCTCGGTCGGCATCATTGGTAATATCGCGGCACGTCTGGGCACGGGTTGTATTCCGTTCCTGATGCCATTGATGTTACAGGTGGGCTTTGGTTATCCCGCGCTGATAGCGGGTTGCATGATGGGGCCAACGGCGATTGGCTCGCTGCTGGCCAAATCCACCGTGACACAAGTGCTACGTCGCTTCGGTTATCGTAAAACGCTGGTCGGTATCACCATCATCATCGGCATTCTTGTCGCCAGCTTCTCACTGCAGACACCGGGTGAAAGTGTATTGATGCTGTTAGCCGCACTGTTTGTATTAGGTATGGCGATGTCGACACAATTCACCGCGATGAATACCATCACCCTGGCCGATTTGAATGATGATAATGCCAGCGGTGGTAACAGCGTGCTGGCGGTAACGCAGCAGGTATCGATCAGCTTTGGCGTGGCCGTCAGTGCGGCGGTACTGCGTTTTTATCAGGATTTTGAGAGCACAACCGTGCAGCAATTCCACGCCACCTTCCTGACGATGGGCGTGATTACCGTGCTGTCCGCGTTTGCTTTCCTGATGTTGCGTCCCGGCGATGGCCGCAATCTGATCGCCAATCGTGAGAAAAAGAAGAAAACCGCTTAAACCGAACCCCGTTCCACCAACTCCGGCGTCAGTACCAGCGTTTGCTGACTGGCGTCGGGATCGCTCATACGGTGAATCAGCGTATCAATCGCCAGTTCACCCAATTCATCTTTAGGCTGATGGACAGTGCTGAGCGGCGGCGTGAGATAACGCGCCAGTTCGATATTGTCATAGCCCATCACCGCAATATCTTGCGGCACGCGTAAACCAGCCTGGAATAGCGCGTGATAAACGCCCACCGCCATCGCATCATTACTGGTGAAAACCGCTTCGGGTAGCAACTCAAGGGTCAGTAGCTGGTTCATCGCATTAAACCCACCCTGAAATTCGAAATCACCGTCGACCACATAGCCGGGCAACACCGGTAATCCACTGTTGCTCATCGCTTTATGGAAACCTTCCAGACGCAATCGCGCCGGAGTTTTATCCTGCGGACCGGCAATACAGGCAATACGCGTGTATCCGCGATCGATCAGATGCTGTGTTGCCAGTTCGCCGCCTAGCAGCGCATTATCCTGAATGATGTCGCCACGCCCTTCAAACGGCGCCCAGTCCATCATCACCATGGGTACGGACGGATAACGATTGAGGATCTCCGCAGAGGGAAGGTGCGTCTCGGTGCACATCATTAATAAGCCATCGACACGCTTTTGCATCAGCGTTTCGAGGCTACGATTCATGCGCTCTTCATCGCCTTCGGTATTGCACAGAATCAGGCTGTAGCCGCGCTCGTAGCAGCTATTTTCTACGCCGCGCACCACTTCTGAATAAAATGGGTTACTGCTGGCCGTCAGCAACATGCCAATAGTGCGGGTTTGGTTGATTTTCAGGCTGCGTGCCAGCGCGGAAGGCGCATAGTTCAGCTCACGGATTGCCTGATCCACTTTTTCCCGCACCTGTTCGCTCACAAAACGATTGTTATTGATGACGTGGGAAACGGTCGATGTTGAGACGCCCGCCAGGCGGGCGACATCTTTCATGGTCGCCAAAGGCTTAACCCTGTTGCTGCAGGAAGTTATCGATCTCAGTGCGCCACGGCACTGAGGGCTGCGCCCCCGGACGCGTCACCGCAATCGCGGCGGCGGCATGGGCAAAACGCACGGCATCATACATTGCGACACCTTCCAGACGCGCGGTAATAAAGGCACCGTTAAAAGTATCGCCTGCTGCGATGGTGTCGATAGCCTGCACGGTGAAGCCCGGAATACGCACGCCTGCGCCCTGCTCGCTCAACCACACACCACGACGACCTAAGGTAATCAAAACGGTAGAGATGCCTTTATCATGCAACGCCTGCGCCGCACGTGCCGCATCTTCATCACTTTTCACCGCGATGCCGGTCAGAATTTCGGCTTCGGTTTCGTTCGGTGTGATGATATCGATTAAGGCCAGCAGCTCATCAGACAAATGAGTGGCAGGCGCTGGATTCAGAATCACTTGCGTGGCATTGGCACGCGCAATCTTCGCTGCCGCCAACACGCTTTCCAGCGGCGATTCCAACTGCATCAGCAAGGCCTCAGCATCAGCAATCACTTGCTGATGGCGATCGACACAGGCTGGCGTCAGCGCCGCGTTAGCACCGGAATAGATGCCGATATTATTTTCACCTTCGCCATTCACGAAGATCATCGCCACGCCGGTGGCTTCGTCTGACACGATTTCTACCGGAGCAGTGTCAATACGGTCCTGCTGCAGCTGCTGGCGGATACGTTCGCCAATGTCATCTGCACCTACACAGGCAATAAAAGCGATATCCGCGCCAGCACGACCGGCCGCCACGGCCTGGTTAGCCCCTTTGCCACCAAAGGCAATCTGATACTGTTTGCCGATCACCGTTTCGCCCGGACGCGGAAAATGGGTGAGGTTCAGAATGTGGTCGGCATTGATGCTGCCAAGTACCGCCAGTTTTGCACTTGTGTTCATAGGGAGTGATCCAGAAAGTTGCGCCACCAGGACGGTGGCGCGTTGCCATGCTTTTCTTTGTTTTTTATTTGGTGACCAGCTTCAGGTCAACTGGATTAACCGACTGTACTTTTTCGCCTTTCAGCACTTTATCTGCAGTGTCCACACCAATCACGCCAATTTTATCAGGCATCTGCGCCACTGTGGCGGTCAGTTTACCGGCTTCTACCGCTTTCACACCGTCAGCGGTACCGTCAAAGCCCACCACCAGTACATCGGTTTTACCGGCAGTCTGCAGCGCACGCAGTGCGCCCAGCGCCATTTCGTCGTTCTGAGCAAATACAGCCTGTACATCCGGATGCGCCTGCAGCAGGTTCTGCATCACGTTCAGACCTTTAGTACGGTCGAAATCTGCTGGCTGGCTCGCCAGGATATTAAATTTGTGCGCATCAGCAGCCTGCTTGAAGCCTTCGCCACGCTCGCGCGCTGCGGAAGTCCCGGCAATACCCTGCAGCTCGATGATTTTTGCGCCATCGCCCAGTTTCTTCGCGATGAAGTCACCGGCCATTTTGCCGCCGAAGCGGTTGTCAGAAGCCACGTGGCTCACCACGGTGCCTTGTGCCGCCACGCGGTCCAAGGTGATCACCGGAATGTTGGCCTGGTTGGCCATCTTCACGGCGTTACCCACGGCATCAGAATCCGTTGGGTTAATCAGCATCAGCTTGGTGCCACGCACAGTCAGATCCTGTACGTTCGCCAGCTCTTTCGCCGGGTTATTCTGCGAATCCAGCACCACCAGGTTATAACCCAGTTTGTCGGCTTCTTTCTGTGCGCCATCTTTCAGAGACACAAAGAACGGATTATTCAGCGTTGATACAACCAGCGCAATGGTGTCCTTAGCCATCGCGCCAGCACTGAGGGTGGCGCCAAGGATGACGGCCAATGCAGTTAACTTTTTCATTTATAGAGTCCTGTGTGAAGGTCAGAGTTATTTGCTGCTTTTGTTATCCACCAGCACCGCCAGCAGAATGACAACGGCTTTAACAATCATTTGGTAGTAAGAAGATACGCCCATCAGATTCAGGCCGTTGTTCAGGAAACCCAGGATCAGCGCGCCAATCAGCGTGCCCATAATGCGACCTTTACCGCCCGCCAGGCTGGTTCCGCCTAAGACCACCGCCGCGATGGCATCCAGTTCATAACCGGTACCTGCCATCGGTTGCGCAGAGGAAAGCCGCGCCACTTCGATGGTGCCCGCCAGCGCTGCCAGCAGACCACACAGCGAATAGACGATGATTTTGACGCGGTTAACATTGATACCTGACAGACGTGTCGCCGCTTCATTGCCGCCTAACGCATAAATGTAACGACCGAGGCGCGTGTGATGCAGCATGTACCACGCCAGCGCGAACACCACTGCCATCAGCCACACCGGCGTTGGGATGCCCAGCGGACGGCCAATACCGAACCAGCCGAACAGATCGGCGTTATCACTGAAACCGGTGTTGATCGGGCTACCGTTGGTATACACCATGGTCACGCCGCGCAGCAGCAGCATCATCACCAGCGTGGCGATAAACGCCTGTACCTTGCCGCGCGCCACAATCACGCCGGTAATACCGCCAATCGCCGCACCCAGCGCCAGCGAAGCCGCTACTGCCACCAGCGCATTCACTTCCAAACCGACAATTGAAGCGGCGACTGCACCGGTGAGCGCCAGCAGCGATCCCACCGACAGATCAATACCCGAAGTCAGAATCACCAGCGTCATGCCGACGGCCATAATGGCGTTAACCGAGGTCTGCTGCAGGATGTTGAACATGTTGGCAACGGTGAAGAAGTTCGGGCTTTGGCTCGCCACCACGGCAATCAGCACGATCAGCGCAATCAGCGATTTCTGCTCCAGCAGCCAGGCTTTGCTAAACCAGCGACGGCTGGCGGGTAAGGTTTGGGTGCTCATACAACTAACTCCTCGCTGTGTTGCTTACCGACTGCCGCCGCCATCAGGGATTCCTGGGTAGCCTGCTCACGGGAAAATTCGCCACTCAGATGGGCTTCATGCATCACCAGGATGCGATCGCTCATGCCCAGCACTTCCGGCATTTCCGAAGACACCAAAATGATGCTCAGCCCTTCGGCTTTAAACTGGTTAATTAACTGATAAATCTCTTTTTTCGCACCCACGTCCACGCCACGCGTCGGCTCATCCAGAATCAATACGTTCGGGCGCGTCATTAATCCGCGCGCAATCGCCACTTTCTGCTGATTACCGCCCGACAGCAGGCCAATCGGCTGCTCCATTGAAGGGGTTTTAACGTTGAACAAACGGATGAAGTCACCGACGGCTAACTGCTCTTCGCTGTGTTTGAGATTACCGGTGGCATGGCTGAAGTAACGCAATGCGGTCAGCGACATGTTCTCTTTCACTGACATGCCGAGCACCAGGCCATCGCGCTTACGGTCTTCGGAGATGTAAACAATGCCGTTGGCGAGGCCATCCTGAGGTGATCGGGTGATGATTTCGCGGCCATTAAGTGTCACCGTGCCTTTGCTGCGCGGCAGTGCGCCGTACAGCACTTTCATCAATTCGGTGCGTCCCGCGCCCATCAAACCGGAAATACCAAGGATTTCCCCTTTGCGCAGAGTAAAGCTGACGTTATCCACGCCCGGCCCGCTGAGATTTTCAACAGTTAAACGAATATCGCCTGGCGCCTGATCGATATGCGGATATTGATCTTCCAGCTTACGGCCCACCATCATCTCGATCAGACTCTCTTCGCTGAGATCGCTCACCGCGCGCTCGGCAATAAATTGCCCGTCACGAAACACGGTGACGTCATCGCAAATCTCGAAGATCTCTTTCATGCGGTGAGAGATATAAACAATGCCGCAGCCCTGCGCTTTCAGTTCATTGATCACGCGGAACAGCGACAGGGTTTCGGTATCGGTCAGCGCATCGGTCGGTTCATCCATAATGATGACCTTCGACTCGAAGCTAAGCACTTTGGCGATCTCAACCATCTGCTGATCGCCAATCGATAAATCGCCCACCAGCTTATGGCTGTTGAAGCGCAGGTTCAGACGATGTAATAAGGCATCCGCCTCGGCGTACATCCGGTTCCATTCGATGCGGCCAAAGCGGTTAACAAATTCGCGACCGAGGAAAATATTCTCCGCAACGGTCAATTGCGGAATCAGGTTAAGTTCCTGATGAATAATGCCAATGCCCGCTTCCTGCGACGCTTTCGGTCCAGAAAAAGCCACATCCTTGCCCAGCCACTGCAGTGAGCCCGCATCCATGCTGTAAATGCCGGTTAGCACTTTCATCATGGTGGATTTCCCCGCGCCGTTTTCACCCACCAGCGCCATCACGCGCCCCGGATAAACAGCCAGTGAAGCGCCATTCAGCGCTTTTACGCCGGGAAACGACTTTTCAATCCCTTTGAGTTGCAATAACGGTTGCATAACGACCTCAGAAGGTTACGCCAGCGCTCAGGATGACATTCGCATACGGAGAACACTCTCCGCTGCGAATGACCGCCTGACTACGCTGCGTTTCTTGTTTGAACTGTTCATGGCTGGTGTAACGGATGGTGATGACATTCCCCTGGTGCCGTTGCAAGGCATCGAGCACGGCGAGCAGTGCGCTGTGGAGTTGCGGATTGTGTTGCTTGATCTCCTCCGCCATCAGGGCGCTTTCGACTTGCATCTCCTGAGTGACAACATCAACCACCTGTAAAAATTCGGGCGTTCCCGGCGTCAACGCCAGATCGATTCGCTGTGGTCCGGCCGGAATCGGCAAGCCCGCATCCGCAATCGTCAGCGTATCGGTGTGCCCCAGGCGGGCAATCACATGAGAGAGTTCAGCGTTTAACAAGCGACCTTTTTTCATTTCTTCCACTCCACAGCGAAACGTTTCGCTGAGCGGGAGTGTATTAAATGTGCGCGGCAACTCAATGACGTCATCACGGAAATGTGATCGCCATCGAAACGTTTCGCTTGTGCCGGGGATAATTTGAGTTTGGGGGATGCGAGCCGCCTGAGCGGCTCTGAAGAGTGTTATGGCAGCTTGCGGACCTGCTTAACGTCCAGCTCGATGGAATTAAAGTCTTTATCCAGCTCTCCGGTCAGTTCAACCTGATCCTTCGGCGTGATGGTCTGTCCATGCCAACGCTTATGGTCGATTTCCACTTTCATGTTGCCACTGCTGTCGCGGAACAGATAATCCTCATCACCGATTTGCTTATCCAGATAACCGCGCACAGTAATCCAGCTATCATCCTTCATCTCTTCTGCCTGCTTCACCGTCACGACACTGGTGTTATCCGCCTGGAAGCCACCTGCATGAACCTGAGCCTTTGGCGCATTCGGGTCAACAAAGCCACCCTGTTGTGCGGCCAGAACCGGCGTGGAGGCCAACATCACAATTGCGATTAGCGCTGCACTCTTTTTCATTTTTCACCTCTGTTCCATGAATGTGTGGGATACGGAGGCTATTACAGCATAGGGTTCTTAACAGGATCTTAAGGGGTAAAAAAACACGAAAAATAGCCAATCTGCGGCGATTGACGCTGTACAAGCCGATTTTTGCTTCGTATAACGACTCTTGCACTTAAGGAGAAACGCATGCGCATATTATTGATCGAGGACGACACGCTGATTGGCGATGGCCTGAAAGTCGGGCTAACGAAACTCGGCTTCAGCGTTGACTGGTTCGTGTCAGGCGAAGCGGGATTTCAGGCTCTATCGGCCGCACCGTGGGATGCCGTGGTACTGGATCTTTCGCTGCCCGGGCGCGATGGGCTGGAGATCCTGCTTCAATGGCGTGAGCAGGGCGCAGATGTACCCGTGCTGATCCTCACCGCACGCGATGCGCTCGATCAGCGCGTACAAGGATTACAGTCAGGCGCTGACGACTATTTGTGTAAGCCCTTCGCGCTCGCTGAAGTCGCCGCGCGTTTACAGGCGCTGATTCGCCGCCGTCATGGACAACTACAGCCCGAGTTGAAACACGGCAAGGTGGTGATGTCGCCTGGCAGCCACAGCGTCTGGATTGATGGTGAAGCCATCAGCCTGAAGAGCCGGGAGCTGGCGCTGCTGGAGCTGTTTATGCGCAATCCGGGTCGCGTGCTAACCCGCAGCCAGCTGGAGGAAAAACTCTACAACTGGGATGACGATGTCTCCAGCAACGCAGTAGAAGTGCATATTCATCATCTGCGCAAAAAGCTCGGCACCGCGTTTATTCGTACCGTGCACGGCGTGGGTTATACCCTCGGTGCGGCAGAATGAGTCTGTTTCTACGACTCGCCATCGGCTTTGTGCTGCTGATTGTGCTGTGCGGCGGAGTGGCCAGTTACAGTGCCTGGCATCAGACCCGCGACACCGTTAATGAGCTATTCGATACCCAGCAAATGCTGTTTGCCAAACGCCTGCTGTCACTCGATCCCACCAGCTTGCACGCCGCCTCACTGCCAAGAACCAAATCCATTTTGCGCCATCACCGCGGCGATCAGGATGATGATGCACTGGCGTTTGCCATTTTCCGTGCGGACGGCCAGCCATTGCTTAACGATGGCGAGAACGGGCGCGATATGCAGTTTGATGATAAGCGTGACGGTTTTCGCGAGGGTCGTCTGCGCGGCGACGATGACAGTTGGCGGCTGCTTTGGCTGACTTCTGCTGATAAACAATATCGCGTGGTAGTGGGACAGGAGTGGGAATACCGCGACGATATGACGCGCGATCTGGCACTGGCGAGTTTGATGCCGTGGCTTTACGCCATGCCCTTTATGCTGCTGATGCTGCTGGCATTGGTGTGGTTCGAATTGCGCCCGCTGAAGGGCCTGACCGCATCACTCCGGTTGCGAGCACCCGATGACGCCACACCGCTCGATGAAGCACGCTTGCCCAAAGAGGTGCAGCCGTTGGTGGCGGCATTAAACGGGCTGTTTCACCGTATGGCGCAACTCGTGCAGCGCGAGCGCCGTTTTACCTCCGATGCGGCGCACGAACTGCGTAGCCCGTTAGCGGCACTGCGCGTGCAGAGTGAAGTGATTCAGCTGGCGGATGATGACGAAGCAATGCGCAAACGGGCATTGCAGCTGCTTGATTGCGGCATCCAGCGCGCCACCCGGCTGGTGGATCAGCTTTTAACGCTTTCAAGAGTAGAAGCAGACGATCTGCGCAGCGAATTCCAGCCAGTGCCACTGGCACCGCTGCTGCAAAATTTGCTGGTGGAACATTTCCCGCAGGCGGAAGCGCAGAAAATGGATCTACAACTGCATGCACAGGCCGAACCGGTGATGAACGGTCATCCTCTGCTGTTGAATTTGCTGATGCGTAACCTGCTGGATAACGCGCTGCGCTATGCGCCACCGGGCAGTCAGATTCAGTTCACGTTAAATGCGCGAAATGTTGTTCTTGAGGATAACGGAGTGGGTGTTAGCGATGAACAGCTTGCTCGTTTAGGTGAACGTTTCTGGCGACCACCGGGGCAGACGCAAACGGGCAGCGGTTTAGGAATATCGATTGTGAAAAACATTGCGCAACTGCACGGCATTCGCATCGCATTCAGCCATGTGCAGCCTCAAGGCTTGCGCGTCACCTTAAGCTGGTGACGCGCTTAATTCTTAAATCTCGACTTGCGTGCCCAGCTCGATCACGCGATTAGGCGGGATTTCAAACTGATCCGGCGCACGCAGCGCATTGCGTTGCAGCGCAAGGAACAGTTTGCCGCGCAGACGCAGATACCACGGGCGATCGCCAATAATCAGCGATTCATGGGACATAAAGAATGAGGTTTCCATCATGCGGCAGTTGAGACCTTCCAGCCCGCAGCGGTGGAAAATTTCTTCCACGTTCGGGGTTTCACGCCAGCCGTAACTCGCCACCACGCGCCAGAAGGTGGGCGATAGCTGTTCGATGGTAACGCGACGCACGTTATGCACGTAAGGCGCATCCTCAGTACGTAGCGTCAGCAGTACCACACGCTCATGCAGCACTTTGTTGTGCTTGAGATTATGCAGCATGGCAAAGGGGATCACGTTCAGGGCACGCGACATATAGACTGCGGTGCCCGGCACGCGCACCGGCGGAGATTTCTCCAGCGAGGCGATCATCGCTTCAAGCGAATTGCCGTGCTCATGCATACGACGCAACAGGCGGAAGCGCTCGCTTTTCCAGGTGGTCATGACGATAAACATCATCAGCGCCAGGGTCAGCGGCAGCCAACCGCCGGAGAACACTTTGACCAGGTTTGCCGAGAACAAGGACACGTCAATACACAGCATGCCAATCAGAATCAGCACCACCAGATAACGGTTCCAGTGCCAGTTCTGAATTGCCACCGTGGAGCAGAGAATCGCGGTCAGTACCATGGTGCCGGTTACCGCGATGCCGTAAGCCGCCGCCAGGTTACTGGAGTGCTCAAAGCCGACAATCACGATCACCACGGAGAAGTAGAGCAACCAGTTGATCACCGGAATGTAAATCTGCCCCGATTCTTCTTCCGAGGTGTGCACAATGCGCATCGGCGGGAGATAGCCTAAACGCACCGCCTGACGCGTTAAGGAGAACACACCAGAGATCACCGCCTGCGAGGCGATAACCGTGGCCAGCGTCGCCAGAATCAGCATGGGAATCAGCATCCAGTCTGGCGCCAGCAGGAAGAAGGGGTTTTTGATCGCTTCGGGATGTTTAAGCAGCAGCGCGCCCTGACCAAAGTAGTTCAGTACAAGCGAGGGCAGCACCACGATAAACCAGGCGAGGCGAATCGGGAATTTGCCGAAGTGGCCCATATCCGCATACAGCGCTTCCACACCGGTAATAGCCAATACCACCGCGCCGAGCGCGAAGAACGACACCGTTTTGTACTGGATAAAGAAGTGCAGCGCCCAGTAAGGATTCATGGCATGCAGCACATCAGGGTTACTGATGATGCTACGCGCGCCCAGCACAGCCAGAATGATAAACCACACCAGCATCACCGGCGCGAACAGCTTACCCACGATGCCGGTACCATGCTTCTGGATCACAAACAGCAGCGTCAGCACTGCAATCGCAAGCGGAACGATATACGCATCCAGGCTCGGTGCCGCAATCTCCAGCCCTTCAATCGCCGACAATACCGAGACAGCGGGCGTGATCACCACTTCACCATAGAAGAAGCTGCCACCAATCAGCCCCATGATGACAAGAATCGCCGTCGCGCGTGCACCGATATTGCGCCCGGCCAGTGACATCAAGGTCAGGATCCCGCCTTCACCGGCGTTATCGGCACGCATCACGTAACTGATGTACTTCAGTGACACCACTAAAATCAGCAGCCAGAAGATCAGCGAGAGAAAGCCAAATACCGCTTCGCGTTCTACGCCAAAGCCGAACTGACCGGAGAGACATTCACGTAAAGTATAGAGCGGGCTGGTACCGATATCGCCATACACTACGCCAATCGCGGCGAGTGTGACTGCGCCAAGGGACTGCTTCTTATCCGAGCTCATAAGTTGTCTTTTGTTGGAGCCGATGAGGCACTTGCCTACCGCTCAGGCCATCAAAAAGCGCACAGTATGCACATATTCCCAAAAAAACCTACTCTTACAACATGTCATCATGACGTCAGCGAGGCGGTTTTTCGCCGAAATTAGGCGCCAAAAACCGCCTGAAGCAGCGAGTTCTCTCGCCTCAACCTTCTGAAACAAAAAAGCTGACGGCTATCAACGCAATCAAGCATGATAACCAGTAGAGTATTGCGCTCGCCAGAATATGACGGCTCCAGGATCAGAAGGACAATGATGTGATTATGGCTCAACCCCATCTTTTGGCAGAAAGAATTTCTCGCCTGAGTAACGCCCTGGAGAAAGGGCTGTATGAACGGCATCATGCGATCCGCCTGTGCTTATTAGCTGCACTGAGTGGCGAGAGCGTATTTTTGCTGGGGCCGCCCGGCATTGCCAAGAGCCTGATAGCCCGCCGCCTGAAATACGCCTTCCAACACGCCCGCGCCTTTGAATACCTGATGACCCGTTTTTCCACCCCTGAAGAAGTGTTTGGCCCGCTGTCGATTCAGGCGTTAAAAGATGAAGGTCGTTATCAGCGATTAACCAAAGGCTATCTGCCGGATGCCGAAATCGTCTTCCTTGATGAAATCTGGAAAGCCGGCCCGGCGATTTTGAACACCTTACTCACCGCCATCAACGAACGCCGCTTTCGCAATGGCGACAGCGAAGAAAAGATTCCGATGCGCCTGCTGGTGACCGCTTCCAACGAATTGCCAGAAGCCGATAGCGGGCTGGAAGCCTTGTATGATCGCATGTTGATTCGCCTATGGCTGGATAACGTGCATGAGAAGCAGAACTTCCGCAGCATGCTCACCCACCAGCAAGATGAAAACGATAATCCGGTGACGGAAGCACTGCGCATCAGTGATGAAGAGTATCACCAGTGGCAGAAAGGCATCAGCCAGGTGAGTTTGCCCGATCATGTGTTTGAACTGATTTATCAGCTGCGCCAGCAGCTGGAAACGCTGCCTGACGCGCCTTACATCTCCGATCGTCGCTGGAAAAAAGCCATACACCTGCTGCAAGCCAGCGCCTTTTACAGCGGTCGCGTGACCATTGCGCCCATCGATATCATCTTGTTGAAAGATTGCCTGTGGCACGACGTCGCCTCGATGAAGCTGTTAGATCGTGAAATCGATGTGCTGATGACGCAACACGCCTGGCAGCAGCAGCCACTGCTGCATAAGCTGCAGCAAATCAAAGCCCGTCGTCTGGCACTGCAACAGCAGCAGAGCGTGGCGCAAGCGCTGACTTTGGAAAAACACAGCGGCATGTTTAGCCGCAAACCGCATTACGAACTGCCTGCTGCCATCACCGACGAACAACTAACTTTGATGCTGCAACAGCCGCTGACGTTGCACGATATGCAGGTGACGCATGTGCTGATTGGCCATGAGGCGCTTAATCAGTGGTTGCTGAAAGGCGGTGAAATCCGCGGAAAGTTGAACGGTATCGGTTTTGGCCAGACGCTCGATCTGCTGGTGGACGCGCATCATTGCCTGACGCTGCGCGATGTCAGCCTGCAATCCACGCGCTTAACCCTTCCCGGAGCCAGTAGCAGCAGCGACATGCCGCAGGAAATTCTGGATGAGTATGATGCGCTGGATACCCAGTTGCGCGCCCAGCGCACGCTGTTCAGCCAGCATCAGCGCTGCCTGTTTATCAGCGATGACTGGCTGGCACGTATTGAAACCAGCCTGCAGGACGTGGCGGAACAGCTGAAACAGGCGCGTAAATGATCTCACTGGAGACGCTGAGCACGCTGTTGTCGATTGGCGAAACGGAGTTAATCGAAGAATTGATTCTGGCCCTGCTCGCGTCGCCACAGCTGGCGCTGTTCTTTGAAAAATTTCCGCGCATGAAACAAGCGTTAATGCGCGATTTACCTCGCTGGCGTACCGAGATCGCGGAACAGATGAAAACCACCCCGGTGCCGGAAGCGCTGGCGCAGGAGTTTCAGCTGTTTCAGCAAATGCAATTGATCAGCACGCAGGATTTCAGCCACCAGCTTCCCCACATCATGTCGCAGCTAAAAGGCCTGCCGTCGCCATTTCTCGAAGAAGCCAGCAAACTGCTGCTGCACAACGAAACAGAACAACTGAGCAATGCCCAGCACACACTGTTTTTGCAACGCTGGCGACTCAGCCTGACGCTGCAAACGCTCACGCTCAACGAAACCCTTCTTGATGAGCAGCGCGAACGTCTGATGGCCGAGCTGCAGCAACGGATGGCAATCAGTGGCCAGCTGGCGCCAATCCTTACCGACGATGATGAAGCCGCAGCCGGACGTTTGTGGGATATGAGCAAAGCGTCACTTCAGCACGGTGATTATGAGCTGATTGTGCAATATGGCGATTTCCTCGCACAGCAGCCGGAATTAATGAAACTGGCGCAGCAGTTGGGCCGCAGCCGCGAAGCCAAATCGGTGCCGTCGCAGGATGCACCGCTGGAAGCATTCCACCAACTGGTGCGCGAGCCCGATCATGTGCCGGAAGAGGTCAGCGGCATTCATCAGAGCGATGACGTACTGCGTCTGTTGCCGCCGGAGCTGGCGGCGTTGAGCATCAGTGAGCTGGAGCTGGAGTTTTATCGCCGTCTGGTGGAAAAGCACCTGCTGACTTACCAGTTACAAGGCGATGCGTGGCACGAGAAAGTCACACTGCGCCCGGTCAGCCATCAGCAGCATGAAGAGCAACCGCGCGGGCCATTTATCGTCTGCGTCGATACCTCGGGTTCAATGGGAGGATTCAACGAACGCTGCGCCAAAGCCTTCTGCCTTGCGCTGTTAAAGGTGGCATTAGCCGATAAACGTCGTTGCTACATCATGTTGTTCGCCCACGAAGTGATTGGTTACGAACTGACTGCCGATAGCGGTATCGAACAGGCTATCCGTTTCCTTAGCCAGCGTTTTCGCGGCGGCACCGATCTGGCTGCTTGTCTTGCTGCGGTGGTTAAACGTATGGAAGGGAGTATCTGGGATGAGGCCGATGCAGTGATCGTCTCGGACTTCATCGCCCAGCGGTTGCCGGATGACACCATCAATGCCATCAAGCAACGTCAACGCCAGCATCAACAACGTTTCCACGCGGTGGCGATGTCGCTCCACGGCAAACCTGGCATTTTGCGTATCTTCGATCATATCTGGCGCTTCGACACCGGCCTGAAAAGCCGCCTGCTGCGCCGCTGGAAACGCTAATTCATCTGACAGAAATGCTTATTTGCTATAGTGAATAGTTCGCACACTGAGCATCTGGAGCATCTTGTGAACACCGCCCAACTTCCTGCACCGACCCGCACTTTGCAGCTCTCCGGCCAGAACGCCGAACAAAAACGGAGCGAGCTGCTGGCGTATTTCACCCAAACCTGGGAGCTGTACGAAAGCCTGTTTGATTGCCTTGCCGACGAACGCGCGTATTTCAACAAAGCGATCTCGTTGCGCCATCCGCTGATCTTCTACTTTGGCCACACCGCTACGTTCTACATGAATAAGCTAATGGCAGGCCGCTATCTGGATGATCGCGTGGACGATCGTATCGAAGCGATGATGGCAATCGGCGTGGATGAGATGAGCTGGGACGATCTCAACGACAGCCATTACGCCTGGCCGACGGTCGAAGAGGTGCGCGACTACCGCGGCAAAGTCAAAAATCTGGTCAGTGAGTTTATCCGTACGATGCCACTGGAACTGCCGATCACCTGGGAAAGCCCGGCGTGGGTGGTATTGATGGGCATTGAACATGAGCGTATCCATCTGGAAACCTCCAGCGTGCTGATCCGCCAGCTACCGATCGAATGGGTAAAACCGCAAGCGCATTGGCCGGTTTGTCCGCAGACGCGCCACGATCGCGCATCGGTTCCGGATAACTCGCTGATTGCGATGCCTGGCGGTCGCGTTCAGCAAGGCAAAACGGATGACACTTACGGCTGGGACAATGAATACGGCAATCAGGTAACTGAACTCAAACCGTTTAAGGCCAGTAAAATGCTGGTCAGCAATGCCGAGTTCTATCGCTTTATCGCCGCTAACGGTTATCAGGATCAGCGCTGGTGGGATGATGAGGGCTGGGGCTGGCGTGAATTTTCTGGCGCGCAAATGCCCACCTTCTGGGTCGGCGAGATTACGCAACCCGATCAGCTGAAACTGCGCTTAATGGCTGAAGAAGTCGCTCTGCCGTGGGACTGGCCAGCGGAAGTGAATCAGCTTGAAGCCGCCGCGTTTTGTCGCTGGCTGGCGGAAGAGACGGGCAAATCTATTCAACTCCCTTGTGAAGCCGAATGGATGCAGTTACGCGAGCAGGTGAGCGGCGATCAGCCCGACTGGATCGACGCGCCCGGCAATATCAATCTGGCCTATTGGGCTTCATCCAGTCCGGTGGATCGCTTTGCGCAGGGCGAGTTTTTCGACATTGTTGGCAACGTCTGGCAGTGGACCACGACGCCGACCAACGGCTTCGAAGGTTTCAAAGTCCATCCGCTGTATGACGATTTCTCGACGCCGACCTTTGATGGCAAACACGCGCTGATCAAAGGCGGCAGCTGGATTTCCACTGGCAACGAGGCGTTGAAATCGGCTCGTTATGCCTTCCGCCGTCATTTCTTCCAGCACGCCGGTTTCCGCTATGTGGTCTCCTCACATAAAGAGACCATGGCACTCAATCCGTATGAAACGGACAGCATGGTGTCGCAGTATCTCGATTTCCAGTACGGACCGGGCTACTACAACGTGCCGAATTACGCCGTGGCGCTGGTGGAAAAACTGCTGCCGCACTGCAAACAACGTGGGGTGGCACTGGATCTCGGCTGCGCTACCGGCCGTGCCAGTTTTGAACTGGCACGCCATTTCGCAACGGTCACTGGCATGGATTATTCCGCGCGCTTTATTGATGTAGCGCTGCAGCTGACCTCCGGAGAGGACTTCCGCTATGTGGTCCCGGAAGAGGGCGAGCTGGTGGAATATCGGCAGGTGCGCCTGAAGGACGTCAATATTAGTGACGAGCAAACGGCGCGCATTCAGTTTGTGCAGGGCGACGCCTGTAATCTTAAACCGCAGCCGGATCGTTACGATCTGGTGTTGGCTTCAAATCTGATCGATCGTCTGCGTCAGCCAAAACGTTTCCTGCAGGACGTCATCCCAATGATCCGCTCTGGCGGGCTTTTGGTGCTTTCATCGCCTTATACCTGGCTGGAGGAATTCACGCCGAAGGAGAACTGGCTGGGCGGCGTGCGTGAGAACGGTGAAGCTTTGACGACCTATCAGGCATTGCAGCGTTTGCTGCGTGATGCCTTTGAAGAAGTGGTGCCGCCACAGGATGTGCCATTTGTGATCCGCGAGACGGCGCGCAAGTATCAACATACCGAAGCGCAGCTCACAATCTGGCGTAAGCGATAAAAAAAGCGTGCAGACTGCGGCTACCACGCGGTCTGCACCTTGCCTGTACTGCTAATTTGCTGCACATTCTCCACTGTTCATAGAAGAAGAACTTAAAGAGGATGGATGATGGCAGAACAACTGCAACTGGATAACCTTGATCGCGGCATTCTCAATGCGCTGCTGGAAAACGCGCGCACCGCATATGCCGAGCTGGCCAAACAGTTCAATGTCAGCCCCGGCACCATTCACGTACGCGTAGAAAAAATGCGCCAGGCAGGCATTATCCTGGGCACTCGCGTAGAAATCGATCCTCGTCAGTTGGGTTTTGATGTGTGCTGTTTTATCGGCATCATTCTGAAAAGCGCCCGCGATTATCCCGCAGCACTCAGCAAGCTGGAGGCGTTGGATGAAGTGGTAGAAGCCTGGTACACCACCGGCCACTACAGCATCTTTATTAAGGTGATGTGCCGATCCATCGATGCACTGCAGCAGGTGTTGATCAATAAGATCCAGACCATAGACGAAATCCAGTCCACCGAAACCCTGATCTCGTTGCAAAACCCGATCATGCGTACCATCAAGCCGTAATTCCCTCTCTTTCCTGTGCACAACCTTTTCCCAGGCGGATCACTTGTGTGATGCGCCTTGTCGCCTGATGCTTTCTGTTATTAACCCTGTT
Source organism: Pantoea sp. SM3 (assembly GCF_000963995.1). Taxonomy (NCBI): domain Bacteria; kingdom Pseudomonadati; phylum Pseudomonadota; class Gammaproteobacteria; order Enterobacterales; family Erwiniaceae; genus Pantoea; species Pantoea sp. SM3. The sequence continues at coordinate 200,319 of NZ_JZRD01000016.1, read as the reverse complement.
TTCCACAGGTGGATCACGGCTTGATCACAGCGTACAATGCTCGCCTTTAGTGCGGGAGAACATCATGGCCGATATTACCTTAATCAGTGGCAGTACCCTTGGCAGCGCCGAATATGTCGCTGAACATCTGGAAGCAAAACTGCAGGAAGCGGGCTTTTCAACCGAGGTGCTGCACGGGCCAGAGCTGGATGAACTGCCTCAGGATGGGATCTGGCTGATTGTGACGTCCACGCACGGTGCGGGCGAACTGCCTGACAATTTGCTTCCTTTATATGAAGCATTGCAGGAGACGCAGCCGGACCTTTCTGCCGTACGTTATGGCGCAGTGGGTATCGGTAACCATGAATACGACCTTTTCTGCGGGGCCATTAAGCTGCTGGAAGAGCAACTCAACCAATTAGGCGCCAAACGTATTGGCGATCGCCTGGAGATCGATGTTCTCGAGCATGAGATTCCTGAAGATCCGGCTGAAGTGTGGGTTGAGACCTGGAAAACGCAGATTTAAGACGATCCAGCATGGTGGGGGATCGGGAAAAGTGGACGATCCCCAGTTTATTTCGCTGTTTTATTGTTTTTTTTACGCCGTTCTCTGTGGATAACATAGCCTCAATCTTGCGTATAACCGGTAGTTATCCCAATAACAACCCATGCTGCTTTTTTCAGCTGTGCATAAGTGGCCATTTAGATCCCAACTTATACGGATCAGGATCACCGATCATTCACAGCAAACGATCCTCTCTAATCCTCTGTTAATACTTTGCTTTTCCGGGTTATCAACAGACCAGGGCGATCCTAATAAGAGATCTAACAGAGAGATCATATAAAAGAATAAAGATCCTTTCTTTTAAACCGCAGGATCCCGCGGCTTTCGCAGTCGACAGAATTTCAGTAGAATCCACCGCCCAGGGCAACGATCCCTGTCCGAACATTAACGAGGACCCACTTCATGTTTTATCCAGATCCTTTTGACGTCATCGTAATCGGTGGTGGTCATGCGGGCACAGAAGCCGCGATGGCCGCTGCCCGAATGGGTCAGCAAACGCTGTTACTCACCCATAACATTGATACGCTTGGACAAATGTCCTGCAACCCGGCGATTGGTGGCATTGGGAAAGGACACCTGGTGAAGGAAGTGGATGCCTTAGGCGGTTTGATGGCGACGGCAATTGACCAGGCCGGTATTCAGTTTAGGATACTAAACGCGAGCAAAGGTCCTGCCGTGCGGGCAACCCGCGCTCAGGCAGACCGCGTGCTCTATCGCCAGGCGGTACGTACGGCGTTGGAGAACCAGCCGAACCTGATGATCTTCCAGCAGGCCGTTGACGATCTGATTGTGGAGAACGATCGCGTCGTCGGTGCTGTCACGCAGATGGGCCTGAAATTCCGTGCCAAAAGTGTAGTGCTGACGGTTGGGACATTCCTCGATGGCAAAATCCATATTGGTCTGGATAACTACAGCGGTGGCCGTGCAGGCGATCCGCCATCCATTCCACTGGCGAAACGTCTGCGTGCTTTGCCGCTGCGCGTAAATCGTCTGAAAACCGGTACGCCGCCGCGTATTGACGCACGCACCATCGATTTTTCGGTGCTGACACCGCAGCATGGCGATACGCCAATGCCGGTGTTCTCGTTCATGGGCAATGTTTCACAGCACCCGCAACAAGTGCCGTGCTGGATCACCCATACCAACGAACAAACGCACGATGTGATCCGCAATAACCTTGATCGCAGCCCAATGTATGCCGGGATCATCGAAGGGATCGGACCACGTTACTGCCCATCGATCGAAGACAAAGTGATGCGCTTTGCCGATCGTAATGCGCATCAGATCTTCCTTGAACCGGAAGGGCTCACCAGCAACGAGATCTACCCGAACGGTATCTCCACCAGCTTGCCATTTGATGTGCAGATGCAGATCGTCCGCTCAATGAAAGGTCTGGAGAACGCGAAGATTGTGCGCCCAGGCTATGCCATCGAGTACGATTTCTTCGATCCGCGCGATCTGAAGCCGACGCTGGAAAGTAAATTTATCCACGGCCTGTTCTTTGCCGGACAGATCAACGGTACCACCGGTTATGAAGAAGCTGCGGCGCAGGGCTTGCTGGCCGGTTTGAACGCTGCACGTGCCTCAGCAGACAAAGAGGGCTGGGCGCCACGTCGCGATCAGGCTTATCTCGGTGTGCTGGTTGACGATCTCTGCACGCTCGGCACCAAAGAGCCGTACCGCATGTTTACCTCGCGCGCGGAATATCGTTTGATGCTGCGTGAAGACAACGCCGATCTGCGTCTGACAGAAAAAGGCCGCGAGTTGGGTCTGGTCGATGATGCTCGTTGGGCGCGTTATAACCAGAAGCTGGAATTGATTGAGCAAGAGCGCCAGCGTCTGCGCGATCTGTGGGTACATCCGAAATCAGACAATGTGGGTGAAGTGAATAGCGTAATCAGTGCGCCACTGACGAAAGAAGCCAGCGGTGAAGATCTATTGCGTCGCCCGGAAATGACCTACGAGCTGCTGATGACGTTACCGAGTTATGGCCCGGCATTATCTGACGAGCAATCTGCAGAGCAGGTTGAGATTCAGGTGAAGTATGAAGGGTACATTGCACGCCAGCAGGAAGAAATTGACCGCCAGCAACGCAACGAAAACACCTTGCTGCCTGGCGATCTCGACTATCGTCAGGTTAATGGCTTGTCCAATGAAGTGATCGCCAAACTCAATGATCACAAACCTACCTCCATTGGGCAGGCCTCGCGTATTTCAGGTATTACACCAGCAGCGATCTCCATTTTGCTGATTTACCTGAAAAAACAGGGCCTGCTGCGTAAAAGTGCCTGATCGACCCTGGGGCGAGGTCACTCGCCCCCGTTTATGGAACGTTCCTTGTGATTTACAAACTCTCCCAGCTGCTCGATGCGGCAAATATTTCTCTTACCGATCAACAAAAACAGCAGCTCGTCGGCTATGTAGAATTGCTGCATAAGTGGAACAAGGCGTACAACCTGACATCGGTGCGCGATCCGCAGCAGATGCTGGTGCGCCATATTCTCGACAGCGTGGTCGTCGAACCGCATTTGCAAGGCGAGCGCTTTATTGATGTGGGCACCGGGCCGGGTCTGCCAGGGATTCCGTTAGCCATTGTCCGTCCACAGGCGCATTTCACGCTACTGGATAGCCTGGGAAAACGCATCCGTTTCCTGCGTCAGGTGCAACATGAGTTAGGGCTCACTAACATCACCCCGGTACAAAGTCGTGTGGAAGAGTTCCCTGCAGAGCCACCGTTTGATGGCGTTATCAGCCGTGCCTTTGCTTCGCTGGAAGACATGCTGAACTGGTGCCATCATTTGCCGGGCACCTCAGGCCGCTTCTACGCACTGAAGGGGGTGCGTCCGGATGATGAAATTTCAGCCTTGCCTGCGGGCTTTGTGGTGGAGAAGATTGAATCTCTGCATGTGCCAGAACTGGATGGTGAACGTCATTTAGTGGTGCTGTCTCGCCAATAGCCATAAAGAAGGTGCGGATTTAACACCCGCCGCACCTTTAGTCAGTGAAAACGTCCTGAATAAAAAAACAGCAGTTGAACACTTTTAGTCTAAAGCTTTTATTCGGCAGGGCAGGGTGAGACGGTTAACAAGCGCCACGGAAATTATCCGAAAAGCTCTGTTACATTTAACGAACATTTCACATTTCATTATCACTTAGATCACTTTATTGGCTGTATTTACCTGCGCAAATAGTCACGTCAGAAAATATAACTCTGCAATAAATCGGCGTGCGTAATATCAGTTTTACGTTTTTATAGCGATGTACGATGTCAATAGAGTGTTTTTATCGAAAATCATGAGTTGAAGCCGGGTGGATAATTCTATCCTGATGATAAAAAACAGCTTTCATCACTTTTGAAATCTTAAAATTCATGCTTAAAACAAATTCATTCGCCAGCCTATTGCCTATAATGTGATCTGTAGCACGCTTTAAAAGCAAGCCAACAAGGCAATTTCAGCGATTTAGCTGAGTCATAGTGGAAGGTGATGTTTTGAAAAATAGCCCTCCAGAAAGAAATTTAAATAATTGTTCACCTTTTCGCTACTTACCGATTGAAATCGCAGGTGGCGCCCGTATAATTTGCACGGCTTTTGCTGCTTGACTCAAATGAGTAAAGGCAGTCTTATACGACACGCGACATACCCCGTTCGGGGCAGGAGAGTTCAACGCCATGTCAGTGTCTCTTTACAGTGTAAAATTAGCCCGGACCGTGCTGGTGATCCAGCTGGTGACGTTTGTCATCATCGGTGCACTCTTTACTCTGAAAGATGTTATCTGGGGCGCCTCCGCCATCGCGGGTGGAGCGGCAGCCTGGCTGCCGAATGTGTTGTTTATGTTTTTAGCCTGGCGCCTGCAGGATCAAACGCCTGCCAAAGGTCGTGTGGCCTGGAGCTTCGCCCTCGGTGAAGTGTTGAAGGTCTTCACGACAGTCATTCTTCTCATGGTGGCGTTAGGTGTGTTTGGAGCGGTCTTCTGGCCTCTCGCAATCACTTGGTTATCGGTGCTGGTGGTGCAGATCGTCGCGCCGGCTGTAATTAACAACAAAGGGTAAGAGGCATCATGGCTGCTGGAGAAATCTCTACTCCGCAAGAATACATAGGTCACCACCTGAATAACCTTCAGCTGGACCTGCGTACTTTCGAGTTGGTGAATCCGCACGACGCTCCTGCGACGTTCTGGGTATTAAATATCGATTCCATGTTTTTCTCTGTGGTACTGGGACTGCTTTTCCTGGTGTTGTTCCGTAAAGTGGCAAAAAGCGCCACCAGCGGTGTGCCAGGGAAACTTCAAGCGGCTATCGAACTGGTTGTCGGTTTCGTTGATAACAACGTTCGCGACATGTACCACGGTAAAAGCAAACTTATCGCCCCGCTGGCTCTGACAATTTTTGTCTGGGTCTTCCTGATGAACTTCATGGATCTGCTGCCTATCGATTTGCTGCCGTTTATCGGTGAGCACTATCTTGGCCTGCCAGCGCTGCGCGTTGTGCCGTCTGCAGATGTGAACATCACGCTGTCTATGGCGTTGGGCGTCTTTATTTTGATTCTGTTCTACAGCATCAAAATGAAAGGCATTGGCGGCTTCACCAAAGAACTGACGCTGCAGCCTTTTAATCACCCGATCTTCATCCCAATCAACCTGATTCTTGAAGGTGTTAGCCTGCTGTCTAAACCGGTTTCACTCGGTCTGCGACTGTTCGGCAACATGTATGCGGGTGAACTGATCTTTATCCTGATTGCCGGCTTGCTGCCGTGGTGGTCGCAGTGGGTGTTGAATGTGCCATGGGCCATTTTCCACATCCTGATCATTTCGCTGCAGGCTTTCATTTTCATGGTCCTCACGATCGTCTATCTGTCGATGGCATCTGAAGAACATTGATTTTTTTATCTCAACACTAAGCTTTTAACTGAAACAAACTGGAGACTGTCATGGAAAACCTGAATATGGATCTGCTGTACATGGCTGCCGCTGTGATGATGGGCCTGGCGGCAATCGGTGCTGCGATCGGTATCGGCATCCTCGGAGGCAAATTCCTGGAAGGCGCTGCGCGTCAACCGGATCTGATTCCTCTGCTGCGTACGCAGTTCTTTGTTGTAATGGGTCTGGTGGATGCAATCCCAATGATCGCTGTAGGTCTGGGTCTCTACGTGATGTTTGCGGTCGCCTAAACCTGGTAGCCTTGTTCACTCATGGCACCCGGTGTGATGAGGAACGGATTCTGCCGTTTATCGCTGATAGCGGCAGAGCAAGTTAACTTAATAAGAGGCATTGTGCTGTGAACATTAATGCAACAATCCTCGGCCAGGCCATCGCGTTCATTCTGTTTGTCGCGTTCTGCATGAAGTACGTATGGCCGCCGATCATGGCTGCCATTGAGAAGCGTCAGAAAGAAATTGCTGATGGCCTTGCTTCTGCTGAGCGCGCGAAGAAAGATTTAGATCTCGCGCAGGCCAATGCGACCGACCAGCTGAAAAAAGCGAAAGAAGACGCTCAGGTCATTATCGAGCAGGCGAACAAACGCCGTGCACAGATTCTGGACGAAGCGAAAACCGAAGCTGAGACTGAACGTAACCGCATCGTGGCACAAGCGCAGGCAGAAATCGAAGCCGAGCGTTCACGTGCCCGTGAAGAGCTGCGTAAGCAAGTCGCGTTGCTGGCATTAGCTGGCGCCGAGAAAATCATCGAACGTTCCGTGGATGAAGCTGCTAACAGCGACATCGTTGATAAACTGGTCGCTGAACTGTAAGGAGGGAGGGGCTGATGTCTGATCTGATTACTGTAGCTCGCCCCTACGCCAAAGCAGCTTTTGACTTTGCTGTTGAGCATCAAAGTATCGATCGCTGGCAGACCATGCTGGCGTTTGCCGCTGAAGTGGCTCGCAACGAACAGATGGCAGATCTCCTTTCCGGTGCGCTCGCGCCGGAAGCTTTGTCTGCTTCTTTCAACGCGGTATGTGGCGATCAACTTGATGAACCCGCTCAGAACCTGATTAAGGTAATGGCGGAAAACGGACGTTTGACAGCACTTCCAGCGGTACTGGAACAGTTCATCCAACTGCGTGACGCTTATGAAGCGACCGCCGAAGTGGATGTGATTTCTGCCAGTACCCTGAGTGACAGCCAGCTGAGTAAAATCAGCGCCGCGATGGAAAAACGTCTGTCACGCAAAGTTAAGCTGAATTGCAAAATTGACAAGTCTGTAATGGCAGGTGTGGTTATCCGTGCGGGTGACCTGGTCATTGATGGTAGCGTACGCGGCCGTCTTGATCGTCTGGCAGACGTCTTGCAGTCTTAAGGGGACTGGAGCATATGCAACTGAATTCCACCGAAATCAGCGAACTGATCAAGCAGCGCATTGCTCAGTTCAATGTGGTGAGCGAAGCTCACAACGAAGGTACTATTGTTTCTGTAAGTGACGGTATCATCCGCGTACACGGCCTGGCCGATGTGATGCAGGGTGAGATGATTGCCCTGCCGGGCAACCGTTACGCTATCGCACTGAACCTCGAGCGTGACTCGGTTGGTGCAGTAGTGATGGGCCCGTACGCTGACCTCGCCGAAGGCATGAAGGTTAAATGTACTGGCCGTATTCTTGAAGTTCCAGTTGGCCGTGGCCTGCTGGGCCGTGTGGTGAACACCCTGGGTGCACCGATCGACGGTAAAGGCGCAATCGACAACGACGGCTTCTCGCCGGTTGAAGTGATTGCACCGGGCGTTATCGACCGTCAGTCAGTAGACCAGCCTGTTCAGACCGGTTACAAATCTGTCGATGCGATGATTCCAATCGGCCGTGGCCAGCGTGAGCTGATCATCGGTGACCGTCAGACCGGTAAAACCGCAATGGCAATCGACGCCATCATCAACCAGCGCGATTCAGGCATCAAGTGTGTCTACGTTGCGATTGGCCAGAAAGCGTCAACCATTTCTAACGTGGTACGTAAGCTGGAAGAACACGGCGCGTTGGCTAACACCATCGTCGTTGTGGCTTCTGCTTCTGAATCCGCTGCACTGCAATACCTGGCGCCATACGCCGGTTGCGCAATGGGTGAGTACTTCCGTGACCGCGGTGAAGATGCCCTGATCGTATACGATGACCTGTCTAAGCAGGCTGTTGCTTACCGTCAGATTTCACTGCTGCTGCGCCGTCCACCAGGTCGTGAAGCATTCCCAGGCGACGTGTTCTATCTCCACTCTCGTCTGCTGGAGCGTGCATCACGCGTTAGCGCTGACTACGTTGAGCGTTTCACTAACGGTGCTGTGAAAGGCCAGACCGGTTCTCTGACCGCACTGCCAATCATCGAAACTCAGGCGGGTGACGTTTCTGCGTTCGTTCCGACCAACGTAATCTCGATTACTGATGGTCAGATCTTCCTGGAATCAAACCTGTTCAACTCCGGTATTCGTCCAGCCGTTAACCCGGGTATCTCTGTATCCCGTGTTGGTGGTGCTGCACAGACCAAGATCATCAAGAAACTGTCCGGTGGTATCCGTACCGCGCTGGCACAGTATCGTGAACTGGCTGCGTTCTCTCAGTTCGCATCTGATCTGGATGATGCAACCCGTAAACAGCTGAGCCACGGTCAGAAAGTGACCGAGCTGCTGAAACAGAAACAGTATGCGCCGATGTCTGTCGCGCAACAGGGTCTGGTGCTGTTTGCTGCTGAGCGCGGCTTCCTGAACGACGTTGAACTGGCGAAAATCGGTAGCTTCGAAGCCGCCCTGCTGGCGTTCGCGGATCGCGACCACGCTGAGCTGATGGCTGAAATCAACCAAGCGGGCAACTTTAACAACGACATCGAAGCGAAGCTGAAAGGCCTCCTCGAAACGTTTAAAGCAACCCAGTCCTGGTAATGTCTGGCGGCTTGTCTGAAAAGGCAGGCCGCAAGGCTTTGAGGAGAAGCTAATGGCCGGTGCAAAAGAAATACGTACCAAGATTGGAAGCGTAAAAAACACGCAGAAGATCACCAAAGCGATGGAAATGGTCGCCGCCTCCAAAATGCGTAAAACGCAGGAACGCATGGCGGCCAGCCGTCCGTATGCAGATACCATGCGCAAAGTGATTGGTCACCTTGCTCTCGGTAATCTGGAATACAAGCACCCTTACCTGGATGAGCGTGACGTTAAGCGCGTCGGCTACCTGGTCGTTTCGACTGACCGCGGGCTTTGTGGTGGTTTGAACATTAACCTGTTCAAAAAATTGCTGGCAGATATGAAGGGCTGGGCTGATAAAGGTGTGCAGAGCGATCTGGCCATTATCGGTTCTAAAGGCAATTCATTCTTCGGCTCTGTAGGTGGCAACATCGTGGCACAGGTCACTGGTATGGGCGACAAGCCTGCACTGTCTGATCTTATCGGCCCGGTAAAAGTGATGTTGCAGGCCTATGATGAAGGTCGCATCGACAAGCTGTATATCGTCGGCAACAAGTTTAATAACACCATGTCTCAGACTCCGACCATTACCCAACTGCTGCCGTTACCGCCAGCGGAAGGTGAAGAAGAGATGAAGGCGAAGACCTGGGATTACCTGTACGAACCCGATCCGAAAGCGCTGCTGGATACCCTGCTGCGCCGTTATGTCGAATCGCAGGTTTATCAGGGTGTGGTGGAAAACCTGGCCAGTGAGCAGGCTGCACGTATGGTGGCAATGAAAGCTGCAACCGATAACGGCGGAAACCTGATCAAAGAGCTGCAGTTGGTTTACAACAAAGCTCGTCAGGCCAGCATCACCCAGGAACTTACCGAGATCGTCTCGGGAGCCTCCGCGGTTTAACCAGGCATATATCCTGTCGCGCGAGCGCGGCCGGATATTCTCGTATTAGGTAGAGGATTCAAGATGGCAGCTGGAAAGATTGTCCAGATTATCGGCGCCGTAGTTGACGTCGAATTCCCTCAGGACGCGGTACCGCAGGTATATAGCGCGCTTGAGGTTCAAAATGGTGACGCTCGTCTGGTGCTGGAAGTTCAGCAGCAGCTGGGTGGTGGCGTGGTTCGTACCATCGCCATGGGTACTTCTGACGGCCTGAAGCGCGGTCTGCAAGTTACCGACCTCAAAAAACCGATCCAGGTACCGGTTGGTAAAGCAACCCTCGGCCGTATCATGAACGTATTGGGCGAACCCATCGACATGAAAGGCGACCTGCAGAATGATGACGGCACCACCGTAGAGGTTTCCTCTATTCACCGTGCTGCGCCTTCTTATGAAGATCAGTCTAACTCGCAAGAGCTGCTGGAAACCGGCATCAAGGTTATCGACCTGATGTGTCCGTTCGCTAAGGGCGGTAAAGTCGGTCTGTTCGGTGGTGCGGGTGTAGGTAAAACCGTAAACATGATGGAGCTGATCCGTAACATCGCGGCTGAGCACTCAGGTTACTCGGTATTTGCTGGTGTGGGTGAGCGTACTCGTGAGGGTAACGACTTCTACCACGAAATGACTGACTCCAACGTTATCGATAAAGTAGCGCTGGTGTATGGCCAGATGAACGAGCCGCCGGGTAACCGTCTGCGCGTAGCACTGACCGGTCTGACCATGGCGGAGAAATTCCGTGATGAAGGCCGTGACGTTCTGCTGTTCATCGACAACATCTACCGTTACACCCTGGCCGGTACTGAAGTATCAGCACTGCTGGGTCGTATGCCATCTGCGGTAGGCTACCAGCCAACGCTGGCAGAAGAGATGGGTGTGTTGCAGGAGCGTATTACCTCCACTAAGACCGGTTCAATCACCTCTGTACAGGCCGTTTACGTTCCTGCGGATGACTTGACTGACCCGTCACCAGCAACCACCTTTGCTCACTTAGACTCAACCGTTACGCTGAGCCGTCAGATCGCCTCTCTGGGTATCTACCCAGCCGTTGACCCGCTGGATTCTACCAGCCGTCAGCTGGATCCACTGATCGTGGGTCAGGAGCACTACGACGTTGCGCGTGGCGTGCAGTCTCTGCTGCAGCGTTACCAGGAACTGAAAGACATCATCGCCATCCTCGGTATGGACGAGCTGTCTGAAGAAGACAAACTGTTGGTGGCACGTGCGCGTAAGATTCAGCGCTTCCTGTCTCAGCCGTTCTTCGTTGCTGAAGTCTTCACCGGTTCTCCAGGTAAGTACGTGACCCTGAAAGACACTATTCGTGGCTTCAAAGGCATCATGGAAGGCGAATTCGACCACCTGCCAGAGCAGGCGTTCTACATGGTCGGCGCTATCGAAGAAGCTGTAGAAAAAGCGAAGAAACTGTAATAACGGTTTCCCAGGAGGAATAGTATGGCTATGACTTATCATCTGGACGTTGTCAGCGCGGAGCAGCAAATGTTCTCCGGTCTGGTTGAGCGTATCCAGGTGTCAGGTAGCGAAGGTGAGCTGGGTATTTACCCTGGCCACGCCCCGCTGCTGACAGCCATCAAGCCTGGTATGATTCGCATCGTGAAGCAGCACGGCGAAGAGGAGTATATCTACCTCTCTGGCGGCGTGCTGGAAGTACAGCCGGGCAGCACGACCGTTCTGGCCGACACCGCGATTCGCGGTGAAGACCTCGACGAAGCGCGCGCGCTGGAAGCGAAACGTAAAGCAGAAGAGCACATGAACAGCAGCCACGGTGACGTGGACTATGCTCAGGCCTCTGCGGAACTGGCGAAAGCTATCGCGAAACTGCGTGTAATCGAGCTGACCAAGAAAGCGATGTAATCAGGCTTTATGCGTCACGAAATGCCAGCCCATAGGGTTGGCATTTTTTTTGTCTGCGATAAATCCCCCCGCTTTGGGTGAGTGCGATGTTATCGTGCTCAGCCGACCGATTGCATCGTGTGATGCCCTGGCCGGAACTGGTTTTATCCCCGATCATCCTTTCATCTTTATCCGCTAATTTCGCCCCGAGAAAAATGTAGTAATCTCAGGGGTAAACCTTACACTTTCGAAAGTTAAATTGAGTCTGGATAGTTATGTCTACAAGCGCGATGAGTGTGGTGATCCTGGCCGCTGGCAAAGGCACCCGAATGTATTCCGATCTGCCGAAAGTTCTGCATACCCTGGCAGGCAAACCAATGGTTCAGCATGTGATCGATGCCGCGACCGGCCTCGGTGCCCAGCAGGTGCATCTGGTCTATGGCCACGGCGGTGATCTGCTTAAAGAAAAGCTGGCACATAACACCCTTAACTGGGTATTGCAGGCTGAACAGCTGGGTACCGGCCATGCGATGCAGCAGGCGGCACCTTTCTTTGCTGATGACGAAGATATTTTGATGCTGTACGGCGACGTACCGCTGATCTCCCAACCGACATTGCAACGCCTGCGTGATGCCAAACCTGAAGGCGGCATCGGTTTGCTGACGGTGGTGTTGGATAATCCGACCGGTTATGGCCGCATTGTGCGTGAAAATGGCACGGTGACAGGCATTGTTGAGCAGAAAGATGCCTCAGCCGAACAGCTGAAAATCCCTGAGATTAACACCGGCATTCTGATTGCTAACAGCGGGGACCTAAAACGCTGGCTAGCACAGCTGAATAACAACAATGCGCAGGGTGAATTCTATATCACTGACATCATTGCCATGGCGCATCATGAAGGCCGCGTGATCAATGCGGTGCACCCTGCTCGTATCAGTGAAACCGATGGCGTGAACAATCGTCTGCAGCTGGCCACGCTTGAGCGCGCATATCAGAGCGAGCGAGCAGAACAACTGCTGCTGGCGGGCGTCATGCTGCGCGATCCTGCTCGTTTCGACCTGCGCGGAACGCTGGAACATGGACGTGACGTCGAAATCGATACCAACGTTATCATCGAAGGCACGGTGACATTGGGCAACCGCGTCAGGATAGGCGCTGGGTGCATCATCAAAAACAGCGTGATTGGCGATGATTGCGAAATCAGCCCTTATTCAGTCATCGAAGATGCCACCTTAGCTGCTGCTTGCACTGTTGGCCCGTTCGCGCGTCTGCGCCCTGGCAGCGAGTTGGCAGAAGAGGCGCACGTTGGCAATTTCGTTGAGATGAAAAAAGCCACCTTGGGCAAAGGCTCTAAAGCTGGCCATCTCTCTTATCTCGGTGACGCCGAAATTGGCGCGGGTGTGAATATCGGTGCAGGCACCATTACCTGTAACTACGATGGCGCGAATAAATCGAAGACCATTATCGGCGACAACGTGTTTGTCGGCTCCGATACCCAGCTGGTGGCTCCGGTCACCGTCGCGGCTGGCGCGACCATCGCAGCAGGTACTACGGTAATGAAAGATGTCACTGCAGCCGATTTGGTCTACAACCGTAAAGAACAGAATCAGAAGTCTGGCTGGCAGCGTCCGGTTAAGAAAAAATAAATTTTAAGGGTCGGCAAAGATCGGCCCGTGAAAAAAAACTACCCGAAATCATTCGAGTTTCAGAAAGGTGGCAAGCGCGAATCCTCAGGAGCTGACTGAAGTCAGTGATTGAGGTGAATGCGCCTGGCCAACGCGCCTGAAATTTGAATTATGAAAGGTAGATCCCCCACTCTCTACAAGGCTCGGGGAAATCAGGTCAGAAGACAACGCAATGGCCGAAAGCCATGAAGTCAGGAAACTATTATGTGTGGAATTGTTGGTGCAGTAGCGCAGCGTGATATCGCAGAAATTCTGCTGGAAGGTCTGCGTCGTCTTGAGTATCGCGGTTATGACTCTGCGGGTCTGGCCGTTGTCGATCGCCAGGGGCATATGACGCGTCTGCGTCGTCTTGGCAAAGTGGCTAATCTGGCCGAAGCCGCAGAGCAGCAACCGCTGATTGGTGGTACAGGTATTGCTCATACGCGTTGGGCAACCCACGGTGAGCCATCAGAAGCCAATGCGCATCCGCATGTCTCTGAGCACATTATCATTGTGCATAACGGTATCATTGAGAACCATGAGCCATTGCGTGCGCAGATGATCGAACGCGGTTACCAATTTGCCTCCGAAACCGACACCGAAGTGGTGGCGCATCTGGTGCACTGGGAGCAGAAGCAGGGCGGCACATTGCGCGAAGTGGTACTGCGCGTGATCCCGCAACTGCGCGGTGCTTATGGCATGGTGATCATGGACAGCCGCGATCCCTCCGTGCTGGTGGCTGCGCGTTCCGGTAGCCCGCTGGTAATTGGCCGTGGCGTGGGTGAAAACTTCATTGCTTCTGACCAACTGGCGCTGCTGCCGGTGACCCGCCGCTTTATGTACCTGGAAGAGGGCGATATCGCTGAAATTACGCGCCGTGAAGTCACCATCATCGATCGTGATGGCAAGCCAGCCAAACGCGCGGAAATCGAATCCACCGCGCAGTACGATGCCGGTGATAAAGGTGCCTATCGTCACTACATGCAGAAAGAGATCTACGAGCAGCCGAACGCGATTAAAAACACCATTACCGGTCGTTTTAATCATGGGCAAATCGATCTCAGCGAACTGGGTGCCAATGCCGAAGCCTTGCTGAGCAAGGTTGAGCATATCCAGATTATCGCCTGCGGTACCTCGTATAACTCCGGGATGGTGTCACGCTACTGGTTTGAGTCGCTGGCCAACATTCCTTGCGATGTGGAAATCGCCTCCGAATTCCGCTATCGCAAATCCGCTGTGCGTAAAAACAGCCTGCTAATCACCCTGTCGCAATCGGGTGAAACCGCCGATACGCTGGCCGCACTGCGTCTGTCAAAAGAACTGGGTTATCTCGGATCGCTGGCCATTTGTAACGTTGCCGGCTCTTCGCTGGTGCGTGAATCCGATCTGGCGCTGATGACCAAAGCCGGCACCGAAATTGGTGTGGCCTCGACCAAAGCCTTCACCACGCAATTGGCGGTGTTGCTGATGCTGGTGGCGAAACTGGGTCGTCTGCACGGTATGAAGCCGGAAACCGAGCACGAGATCGTGCATGCGCTGCAGGCCTTACCGAGCCGTATTGAGCAGATGCTGGCACAAGACAAAGTGATTGAAAGCCTGGCCGAAGGTTTCTCGGACAAGCATCATGCGTTGTTCCTCGGTCGTGGCGATCAGTATCCGATCGCGATGGAAGGCGCGCTGAAGCTGAAAGAGATCTCCTACATTCACGCAGAAGCCTACGCCGCCGGAGAGCTGAAGCACGGCCCGCTGGCGCTGATTGATGCCGATATGCCAGTGATTGTCGTTGCGCCGAATAACGAGCTGCTGGAGAAACTGAAATCGAACATTGAAGAGGTGCGCGCGCGCGGCGGTCTGCTGTATGTGTTTGCCGATCAGGATGCGGGTTTCAGCGACAGCGAGGGCATGAAAATCATCTCACTGCCACACGTTGAAGAGGTGATTGCACCGATCTTCTACACCGTGCCGTTGCAGCTGCTTTCGTATCATGTTGCGCTGATTAAAGGCACCGACGTTGACCAGCCACGTAACCTGGCAAAATCGGTTACCGTTGAATAATCTATAAAAAGGGCGGGCCTGCAAGGGGCCCGCTTGTATTTTAATCGGTGTCATATAACTGTCATATTTCGTACATTTCACTGTCATCAAACTGTCCTATTTTCCCTCCAGCAGCAATCACTGACTCCTACTAAAAAGGCATTGAGCCTGATTTTTTTTAAATCCCCTGGAGGGAACATGACACTGATGCGTACATCCGTAGCCCGAATCCTCGCCGCCACCTTCGCAGTAAGCGCGGTATCTGCTTTTGCAGCCACCGACCTGACTGGCGCTGGCGGTACATTCCCGGCACCGGTTTATGCCAAGTGGGCAGCAGAATACCAGCAAGCCACCGGTAGCAAAATCAACTATCAGGGTATTGGTTCTTCAGGCGGCGTTAAGCAGATCATCGCTAAAACCGTTGATTTCGGTGCGTCTGATGCGCCGATGGCTGATGCCGATTTGGAAAAAAATGGTCTGTTCCAGTTCCCTACCGTTATCGGTGGCGTGGTACTGGCCGTTAACATCCCAGGCGTGAAATCAGGTGAACTGACGCTGGACGGCAAAACCGTTGGCGATATCTACCTGGGCAACATCAAAAAGTGGAACGACCCGGCGATCACTAAGCTGAACCCAGGCGTGAAACTGCCAGACACCAACATCAACGTGGTTCGCCGCGCAGATGGTTCAGGTACCTCTTTCGTGTTTACCAGCTACCTGTCTAAAGTCAACGCAGACTGGAACAGCAAAATTGGTAAAGGTAACACCGTTAACTGGCCAACCGGTCTGGGCGGTAAAGGTAACGACGGCGTAGCTGCATTCGTACAGCGTCTGCCGGGTTCAATCGGCTACGTAGAATATGCGTACGCTAAGCAGAACAACCTGACCTACACCAAACTGGTTGATGCTGACGGTAAATCTGTTGCACCAAGCGAAGCCAGCTTTGCTAACGCAGCCAAAGGCGCAAACTGGAGCGAGTCTTTCGCTCAAGACCTGACCTTCCAGAAAGGCAACGATGCATGGCCGATCACCTCAACCACTTTCATCCTGATCTACAAAGACCAGGCGAATGCTGAGAAAGGTGCTGAAGTGCTGAAGTTCTTCGACTGGGCTTACAAAGGCGGCAGCAAAACTGCAACCTCACTGGATTACGCCGCGCTGCCAGAAAGCGTTGCTAACCAGATTCGTACTGCCTGGAAAGCGAACATCAAAGACAGCTCAGGCAAAGCGATTTACAAGTAAGTGAATGACCCGGTCAGTCTCCCCTGACTGACCAACCCGATGGGCGGCATGGTATGCCGCCCTGAACTTCCTCTGAGAACCGAGAAACTTATGGCTGCCACTAAGCCGACGTTCAAAGCCCCAGGTAAACAAGGTGACATGATTTTCGGCGCGCTGGTGAAACTTTCCGCGCTTATCGTGTTGTTGTTGATGGGTGGCATTATCGTCTCCCTGATTTTCTCCTCCTGGCCAAGCATCCAAAAATTTGGTTTTTCCTTCTTATGGACCAAAACCTGGGATGCGCCAAACGAACAATTTGGTGCGCTGGTACCGATTTACGGCACCCTCGTCACCTCCATCATTGCCTTGATCATCGCTGTGCCGGTGAGCTTTGGCATTGCGCTGTTCCTGACGGAACTGGCGCCAAACTGGTTGCGTCGCCCGCTGGGTACCGCGATTGAGCTGCTGGCCGCGATCCCGAGTATCGTTTACGGCATGTGGGGCCTATTCATCTTCGCCCCGCTGTTCGCTGAGTACTTCCAGACGCCGGTCGGCAACGTGATGTCGAACATTCCGATTGTGGGCACCCTGTTCTCAGGCCCGGCATTCGGTATCGGTATTCTGGCGGCAGGTGTCATTCTCGCCATCATGATCATCCCGTACATTGCTTCGGTGATGCGTGATGTGTTTGAGCAGACGCCAGTAATGATGAAAGAGTCCGCTTACGGCATTGGTTGCACCACGTGGGAAGTGATCTGGCGCATCGTGCTGCCGTTCACCAAAAACGGCGTAATCGGTGGCGTGATGCTCGGTCTGGGTCGTGCTTTGGGTGAAACCATGGCGGTGACCTTTATCATCGGTAACACCTACCAGCTCGACAGCGCCTCGCTGTTTATGCCGGGCAACAGCATCACCTCTGCGCTGGCGAATGAATTCGCTGAAGCCGAGTCGGGTGTGCACGTGGCCGCGCTGATGGAACTGGGTCTGATCCTGTTCGTGATTACTTTTATCGTGCTGGCGATCTCTAAACTGATGATCCTGCGTCTGGCGAAGAGTGAAGGAGCCCGTTCATGACAGCTATTGAAATGCAGGCTCGCGCTGAGCTGGAAGCGTCTCGCCGCAAAATGCAGACGTGGCGCAGTACCAAAAACAAAATCGCTCTGACCTTGTCGATGCTGACCATGGCCTTTGGCCTGTTCTGGCTGGTGTGGATTCTGTTCACTACCGTCACCAAAGGCATCGATGGCCTGAGCTGGTCACTGTTCACCGAATCAACCCCGCCACCGAACACCGCAGGCGGTGGTTTAGCCAACGCCCTGGCGGGCAGTGGATTACTGATTCTGTGGTCAACGGTGATCGGTACGCCGCTGGGCATCATGGCCGGTATTTATCTTGCCGAATATGGCCGTAAACACTGGCTGGCGGAAGTGATTCGCTTCATCAATGACATCCTGTTGTCAGCACCGTCGATTGTGGTGGGCCTGTTTGTCTACACCATCGTGGTGGCACAGATGCAGCACTTCTCTGGCTGGGCGGGTGTGGTGGCGCTGGCGCTGTTGCAGATTCCTATCGTGATTCGTACCTCGGAAAACATGCTGCGACTGGTACCAGACAGCATGCGTGAAGCGGCTTATGCACTGGGTACGCCGAAATGGAAGATGATTTCTGCCATCACGTTGAAAGCCTCGGTATCCGGGATTATCACCGGTGTGCTGCTGGCCGTGGCACGCATCGCGGGCGAAACCGCACCGCTGCTGTTTACTGCGCTGTCGAACCAGTTCTGGAGCACCGACATGATGCAGCCGATCGCCAACCTGCCGGTGACGATTTTCAAATTCGCCATGAGCCCGTTTGCCGAGTGGCAAAGCCTGGCATGGGCGGGTGTGTTGATCATTACCCTGTGCGTGCTGCTGCTGAACATTGTCGCGCGAGTGGTTTTCGCCAAGGGCAAACATTAATTTCCCGGCGCGGCTTCGGCGGCGCTGCACATGAGAGATGAGCAATGAGTATGGCAACGACTTCTGCCGGTAAAATTCAGGTTCGCAATCTGAACTTCTATTACGGAAAGTTTCACGCTCTGAAGAACATTAACCTGGATATCGCGAAGAACCAGGTCACCGCCTTCATCGGACCATCAGGCTGTGGTAAATCCACCCTGCTGCGCACCTTCAACAAAATGTACTCGCTCTACCCTGAGCAGCGTGCTGAAGGTGACATTCTGCTGGATGGCGACAATATTCTGGCTTCCCATCAGGATATCGCCCTGCTGCGCGCACGCGTGGGCATGGTGTTCCAGAAGCCAACGCCGTTCCCGATGTCGATTTATGACAACATCGCGTTTGGCGTACGTCTGTTTGAAAAGCTGTCACGTGCCGATATGGACGAGCGTGTGCAGTGGGCGCTGACCAAAGCAGCGCTGTGGAATGAAACCAAAGACAAGCTGCATCAGAGCGGTTACAGTCTCTCCGGCGGTCAGCAGCAGCGTCTGTGCATCGCACGCGGCATCGCGATTCGCCCGGAAGTGCTGTTGCTGGATGAGCCATGCTCAGCCCTCGACCCGATCTCTACCGGTCGTATTGAAGAGCTGATCACCGAGCTGAAGCAGGATTACACCGTGGTGATCGTGACGCACAACATGCAGCAGGCCGCGCGTTGTTCTGACCATACCGCTTTCATGTATCTGGGCGAGCTGATCGAATTCAGCGATACCGATACACTGTTTACCAAGCCCGCGCAGAAGCAGACCGAAGATTACATCACCGGTCGTTACGGCTGATTCAGGAGACGCACATGGACAATTTGAATCTGAACAAACACATCTCCGGTCAGTTCAACGCGGAGCTGGAACACATTCGCACTCAGGTGATGATCATGGGTGGCATGGTGGAGCAGCAGCTTACCGATGCCATTACCGCGATGCACAACCAGGATGGCGAGCTGGCACGTCGCGTGATCGACGGTGACCAGAAGGTCAACATGATGGAAGTGGAGATTGATGAAGCCTGCGTGCGCATCATCGCCAAACGTCAGCCTACCGCCAGCGACTTGCGCCTGGTGATGGCAATCATCAAGACCATCTCTGAGCTGGAACGTATCGGTGACGTCGCTGAGAAAATCAGCCGCACGGCGCTGGAGAAGTTCAGCCAGCAGCACCTGCCGCTGCTGGTGAGTCTGGAGTCTCTGGGTCGCCACACCGTGCAGATGCTGCACGACGTGCTGGATGCCTTCGCGCGTATGGATCTGAATGAAGCCATTAAGATCTATCGTGAAGATAAGAAGGTCGACAAAGAGTACGAAGGCATTGTGCGTCAGCTGATGACCTACATGATGGAAGATCCACGCACCATCCCAAGTGTACTGACGGCGCTGTTCTGTGCCCGCGCTATCGAGCGTATCGGTGACCGTTGCCAGAACATCTGCGAAATTATCTTCTATTTCGTTAAAGGTCAGGATTTCCGTCACGTTGGCGGCGACAAGCTGGATGAACTGCTGTCAGGTGATGACGGCAGCAATAAACCCTCTTAATTGCCGTTTCGGCTGCCTGTTGCCACTGTGGTAAACAGGCAGCCATCTTCATTTCTGATTGGTCTCCGCGATTCCCTCTCTTTATACTTGGCGCACTTTTTTCTGCCAGGTGCTGTTAAATGTCTTCCCCAATAACGAAAAAAAATGCCGTGACGCCGGCAAAAGCGATGGTTGCTG
This sequence comes from Pantoea sp. SM3, assembly GCF_000963995.1. Taxonomy (NCBI): domain Bacteria; kingdom Pseudomonadati; phylum Pseudomonadota; class Gammaproteobacteria; order Enterobacterales; family Erwiniaceae; genus Pantoea; species Pantoea sp. SM3. Next base: position 180,501 of record NZ_JZRD01000016.1, on the reverse strand, counting down.
CCATTAGTGGCTATGCGATGGACGGCTTCGATCTGTTAATTCTGGGCTTTATGTTACCGGCAATCAGCGTCTCGCTGGCGCTCGATCCCTCTCAGGCCGGTTCGCTGGTCACCTGGACGCTGATCGGCGCGGTGATCGGTGGCATTGTGTTTGGTCATCTCAGCGATCGCTATGGTCGTATCCGTATTCTTACCGTGACGATACTGATGTTCTCAATCTTCACCGGGCTGTGCGCGGTGGCGCAGGGCTACTGGGATCTATTGGCCTACCGCACGCTGGCGGGTGTGGGCTTAGGCGGTGAGTTTGGTATTGGCATGGCGCTGATTGCGGAAGCCTGGCCGAAAGAGAAGCGCAATCGCGCCTCGGCGTGGGTCGGCATTGGCTGGCAGCTCGGTGTGCTGCTGGCCGCCTTTATCACGCCGCCATTGCTGAGCGTGATTGGCTGGCGCGGCATGTTCCTGGTGGGCTTACTGCCTGCGCTGGTGTCGTTTGTGATTCGTCGCAGTATGGGCGAGCCGGAAGGCTTCACGCGTCACGTGGAAAAAACACCGCAGCTGTCGTTCGCCGCACGTATCAAACTGCTGTTTGCCGATCGCGCCACTAGCAAAGCCAGTCTGGGCATCTTTATTCTCTGCTCGGTGCAGAATTTCGGCTACTACGGTCTGATGATCTGGATGCCAAGTTACCTCTCATCCAGCTTTGGTTTTAGCCTGACCAAATCCGGCTTGTGGACGGCGGTGACCGTGGTGGGCATGACCTTTGGTATCTGGCTGTTTGGCGTATTGGCCGATCGCTTCGCGCGCTGGAAAATCTTTCTGCTGTACCAGTTTGGCGCGGTCGCCATGGTGGTGGTGTATGCGCAGTTGCGCGATCCTACCGTCATGCTGTTTACCGGCGCGATCATGGGGATGTTTGTGAACGGCATGATTGGCGGTTACGGCGCGCTGATCTCGGACACCTTCCCACCTCAGGCGCGCGCAACCGCGCAGAACGTGTTGTTCAACCTTGGACGCGGTGTCGGCGGCTTTGGTCCACTGGTGATTGGTCTGCTGGCGGCGCAAATATCCTTTACTGCGGCCATCACTTTGCTGGCGCTGATTTACCTGCTGGATATCGTGGCGACGTTGTTCCTGCTGCCGAAGAAGCAGAGTAACGAGGATTCGCTGGGCGCGATTGGCTAAGGCGTTTAGGTTACCTGGTGCGCATAAATGCGCACCCGATTAGATCTTACCTGCGAACTGTTCAAAATCGCACACCGGCCTCTGTAGGGGCAGCACCAGGTTCCACCGGGCACACAGGGAACAGATCAGACCGACCATAGAGGTAACACTTTTGTGGTCAGTCGATTTGAATCATGCATTGCCCGGACATCCTGCGCCGGTTTCTGCAGGGGCGACATTCATGCCGCCCTGGGTTTACACCAAATCCCAACCCCTTGCGCGCCACAGCGCTGGCAATTGCGCCATATCGTCAAAGCGCGTCACCAGCGGATGATCCAACTCCGGATTGTGCGCATCAGCGCAGTAGTAAAATACCGGAATGCCCGCCGCGATCCCCGCACGCGCACCGGCCTCTGAATCATCCACCAGAATGCACTTCTCAATCGGCACCTGCATTTGCTCCGCCGCGTGATACATCAACTCGGGATCGGGCTTCCAGTGATTAATGTCATAACCGCTGTATAGCCGACCTTCGAGGTATGGCAGCATGCCGGTTAACCCCAGCGAGTGCTGCATCTTCTTCACTGTCCCGTTCGATACCACGCACATCGGCACTTTCACGCTTTCCACCAGCGCTTTGGCACCGGCAATCGGCTTCAGGTCGAGGTCAAACAGGCGGGCGACATCAGCGCGATAGGCGGTTTCGAATTCTTCGATGGGAACGTCGATTTGATGCTGCGCCAGTACATCCCGCACGATGTCATAGAGCTTAACCCCTTTGTACTGCTCAAACATCTGCTGCAAAGAGAGCTCAATACCGTATTGGGCAAAGGTGTTGACGTAAGATTGCGTACAGATCACTTCACTGTCGACCAGCGTACCGTCGCAATCGAAAAACACACATTCAACTGACATCGCACATCATCCTTTTATTAAACAACCAGCTGACACTCTAGCGCACTCAGCGCAGAAAGCGACCCCGGCAACCGTTTGCGAATAATCAGTGTTTTGCCCGGCTAAAATCTATAGGATACGCGGCGATAAATTTTTTTCCGGGACAGTTGAATGAACAATCAGGGCTTGTTGCAGCGCATCTTTAAGCTGCAGGAACACGGCACAACCGCGCGCACCGAAGTGATCGCCGGTTTCACGACTTTCCTGACGATGGTGTACATCGTCTTTGTAAACCCGCAAATTTTGGGCGCGGCAGGCATGGATACCCAGGCGGTGTTTGTCACCACCTGTTTGATAGCGGCCTTTGGCAGCATCCTGATGGGGCTGGTGGCGAATTTGCCGGTGGCACTGGCACCGGCGATGGGGCTGAACGCTTTCTTCGCGTTTGTGGTGGTTGGCGCCATGGGTTACTCATGGCAGGTTGGCATGGGGGCGATCTTCTGGGGGGCGCTCGGTCTGCTGATCCTCACGCTGCTGCGCGTACGTTACTGGATGATTGCCAACATCCCAATGAGCCTGCGCGTCGGCATCACCGCCGGTATCGGCCTGTTTATCGCTATGATGGGGCTGAAAAACGCCGGTATCATCGTGCCGAATGCCGACACCATTGTGACGGTCGGGAATCTGACCTCGCATAGCGTACTGCTGGGGGCGCTGGGCTTCTTCATTATCGCGATTCTGGCCTCACGCAATATCCACGCGGCAGTGCTGGTATCAATTGTGGTCACTACGGCGATTGGCTTAGCCATTGGCGATGTGAAATTCAGCGGTGTGTTTGCCGCGCCGCCGGCAGTGACATCGGTGGTGGGTCAGGTCGATATCAAAGGGGCGTTCAACATCGGTATGGCGGGAGTGATCTTCTCCTTTATGCTGGTCAACCTGTTCGACTCTTCCGGCACGCTGATCGGTGTCACCGATAAGGCCGGACTGACCGATGAAAAGGGCACTTTCCCGCGCATGAAGCAGGCGCTGTATGTCGATAGCATCAGCTCGGTGACCGGTTCGCTGATCGGCACTTCTTCGGTGACGGCGTATATCGAAAGCTCTTCAGGTGTGGCGATTGGTGGCCGCACCGGTTTGATGGCGGTGATCACCGGCATTCTGTTCCTGCTGGTGATGTTCCTGTCGCCGCTGGCTGCGATGGTGCCGGCCTATGCGGCCGCTGGAGCACTGATTTACGTTGGCGTATTGATGACGGCATCGCTGTCACGCGTGCGCTGGGACGATCTTACCGAAGCGGTCCCGGCGTTTGTCACGGCGGCGATGATGCCTTTCAGCTTCTCGATCACCGAAGGTATCGCGCTGGGCTTCATCTCGTACTGTGTGATGAAGCTTGGCACAGGACGCTGGCGTGAAATCAGCCCGTGCGTGGTGATTGTTGCCCTGTTGTTTGTGCTAAAAATCGCGTTTATCGACGCGCACTAAAAATAACAGGCCGCGATTGCGGCCTGTTTTGTTAGAGATGTCCGATTTCTTGCGGTGTGGGAGTGAGGCTGGTCAGACGCAGCGAGCGCGGGCCAATATTCGGTTTGCTCATTTCAACGTCGCGCAATGGCTGCCATTGCTGCTGTGCATCAATCTCCCACAGGCATAAGCGCTCAGTGCCCGGAGAGAGCGCGCACGACCACACCAGCATCGGCTCGGCATCACATACCGCCTGAATATCCGGAAACACGCTGGAGCGCAGACGGCCGGCAGCAGGGTGCAACTGCAGCGAACCGGCACCGTTTTCACTTTCACCCGTTAATTTGAGGATGCTCTGGCGCAGCGTCCAGATTTGCGTCACCGCTTCCATGAAATCCTGCTGCGCGTTGATCCACGCCTTCTCACCGGATGAGAGATCCTGCGTGAGCGTGTCCTGCGTCTGACGGCTGTGGGCGCGGACAATCTCCATATCCAATCCCGCCCGCCCGCCTTCTTCCGCCAGCAGCACACCAACCATATTACCGGCGTAAGCAATACTAAAGTCAGGGAGGTTTGGATCGGCAAAGCAAGGACGTCCGCTGCTGGTGGTCACAAGCGGCGGGAGTTCACGAATGCCATAAACACGCAGCATGAGCTGAGCCAGCAATTCGCGTGCGGCAAGAAAACGGCTACGGCGCTTGTCAGGGAAGCGCTCGGCGCTGTTAATCACATCCTGTGGAACCCGCAACTGCTCTGAAGAGAGCGGCGAGTTACCCATCCAACGTACAAAATGACTAGCCATCTGTCGCTCCGTGAAAATGGTCAGATAATCATCAGGGCTATTGTAGGAATTTTCTCAGAGGTTTGCATCCGGCATAACATGGAATGACCAAAAATCAGATAAGACCGAAGCGACGGCTAATCCCATCCGATGAATTTGCATATAACGCTTTTGCTGATTTTGCGCGGATAGGGTGCCGTAAAGTCTGAGGTAGTGTAGGATTTGGGCAACCCAAAGCACATCGAAGTGCGTGAACAATCCACCTCAAGATAATCGTGCCCATCGCAGCAGCATGCACGTCGGAGTTTTTTTATGTCAGTAACTTCACTTACTCGCCAGGAATCAATCTCACTTGATGAATTTCGTCATGGTATGCGCCGCCTGACCGCAGGCGTTTCTTTAGTGACCACCGAGTTTCAGGGCGAAAAGCTGGGTCTGATTGCGACCTCCGTTAGCTCACTGGCTGCCGAGCCGCCAAGCCTGCTGGTGTGTGTTAACCGTAGTGCATCCAGCCACGACGCATTTGTGAATGCTGGCCATTTCGCTGTGAACGTCTTGCGTGAACAGCATGACGATTTATGCGCGCAGTTCAGTCAGTCTGCACGTCGCGCAGAACGCTTCCAGAGCGGTGAGTGGCAAACGCTGAACACCGGTGCACCGGTGCTGGCTGATGCATTGGTGAGTTTTGACTGCCAGCTGGAGAAAGTGGTGGAGTGGAATACGCACAGCGTGCTGCTGGCGCGCATCGTTGGCATTTCACTGCCAGGTGAAGCGGCGGAGCCGATGGTGTACTTCAATAGCGGTTTTCACTCGCTGGGCTAATGTGAGTGACAGGCGTCGCGCAATGCCCGACGCCTGGAATCAATCAGGCAAATTTGCTGGCTTCATCAAAGCCGAGGCGCGGTAAACGCGCATGCAGTTTGCTGGCTTCACCGTAGCCAAGGTTAATCAGTAAATTCACCTGCCATTTGCTTTCGCTAAAGAAGGCTTCATTGACTTTTGACGGGTCAAAACCGGACATCGGGCCGGCATCCAGCCCCAGCGAACGTGCCGCCAGAATTAAATATCCTGCCTGCAGGCTGCTATTGCGGAAGGCCGTCTCTTTCGCCAGATCCGGGCTGCTGGTGAACCAGCTGCGTGCATCACCGTGCGGGAAGAGTTTGGGCAGCGCTTCATAGAACTCAGGATCCCACGCCACGATCACCGTTGCCGGTGCTGCCATGGTTTTGTCCACGTTGCCAGAGGAGAGTGCAGGTTTCAGCTTCTCTTTGCCTTCCTGCGAAGTGACAAACACGAACCGTCCCGGTGAACAGTTGGCTGAAGTCGGGCCGAGCGCGGTCAGGCTGTAGAGTTGCTGCAGCACATCATGAGAAATCGGTTTGTCCTGCCAGTAGCTGTGGGTGCGAGCGTCATTGAACAGCGCGTTCAGCGCCACGCTGTCGAGCGGTGTACTCATGTTTCTCTCCTGTTCAGGCAGCAACTTGCGCCTAATATTTAGCATCAATCGTGGGTGAGCCCGGTACGCTTTAGCACGGGCCAGCGATCGTTATACTGCAAAGGAGAGGGGGTGCCAAATAACAAAGACGCATGTTTCCCCCAACCAAACAGTGATGGGGGAAACAGGGGGAGGATTACTTCCCAATACAGAAGCTGGAGAAAATCCGGCCGAGCAGATCGTCGGAGGTAAACTCACCGGTGATCTCGCTCAGTGCCTGCTGCGCCAGACGCAGCTCTTCCGCCAGCAGTTCACCGGCCCATGCACCCAGCAGCTGGTCTTTACCCTGCTGTAAGTGAGTGGCTGCTAACTCCAATGCCTGCAGATGGCGGCGGCGTGCCAGGAAGCCACCTTCCATATTGCCAGAGAAGCCCATGCTCTGTTTCAGATGGTCGCGCAGTGCATCCACGCCTTCCCCCGTCCGCGCAGAGAGGCGAATCAGTGAGTGATCATTCACTTCTGTCAGACCCAGCACTTCGCCGGTCATATCGGCTTTGTTACGCACCACGGTAATGGGCAGTTGTGCCGGTAAACGTGCGACAAAATCAGGCCAGATTGCGGCCGCTTCTGTGGCGTCGGTGGTGGTGCCATCCACCATAAACAGCACGCGATCGGCTTGCTCGATTTCCTGCCAGGCGCGTTCAATTCCAATGCGCTCCACTTCATCACTGGCTTCACGCAGCCCCGCAGTATCGATGATGTGCAGCGGCATGCCGTCGATATGAATATGCTCACGCAGCACATCACGCGTGGTGCCAGCGATATCGGTGACAATCGCGGCTTCACGACCGGCGAGGGCATTCAGCAAGCTGGATTTACCGGCATTAGGACGACCAGCAATCACCACTTTCATTCCTTCACGCAGCAGGCTGCCCTGACGCGCTTCGGCGCGCACGTTATCAAGGTCGCCGATCACCGCATTTAGCTGACCTTCGATTTTGCCGTCAGACAGAAAATCGATCTCCTCATCCGGGAAGTCGATAGCGGCTTCCACGTAGATGCGCAGGTGAGTGAGTGCTTCCACGAGTGCATTGATGCGCAGGGAAAATGCGCCTTGCAGTGAATTCACGGCGGAACGCGCGGCCTGCTCTGAACTGGCGTCTATCAGGTCGGCGATCGCTTCCGCCTGCGCCAGATCGAGTTTGTCGTTGAGGAACGCACGTTCGGAGAATTCACCCGGCTGGGCGATACGCACACCCGACAGCGCCACGATGCGTTTCAGCAACAGATCCAGAATCACCGGGCCGCCGTGCCCCTGCAGCTCCAGCACATCTTCGCCAGTGAAAGAGTTGGGGCCAGGAAACCACAGCGCAATCCCCTGATCCAGCACGCTGCCATCCGCATCGTTGAACGGCAAGTAGTCGGCATAGCGCGGTTTCGGCAATTTGCCGAGCACGGCTTGCGCGACGTCAGCGGCTTTGGCGCCGGAAATACGCAGAATGCCGACGCCGCCACGGCCGGGAGGTGTCGCCTGGGCAACGATAGTGTCGCTGTGGCTCATGTCTTTCTCTCTTTTCACATAAAAAAACAGGGCGACATAAATGCCGCCCCTTGAGTATACGCTGCTGCTGTTGCAGTCAGACGTTACGCTTTCTTCTTGTCGCGGCTGTGCAGACCACGTTTTTCCAGCCCGCGATAAATCAGCTGCTGCTGGAGGATGGTCACCAGGTTACTGACGATGTAGTACAGCACCAGACCCGCAGGGAACCACAGGAAGAACACGGTAAAGATAACCGGCATATAAGTCATGATCTTCTGCTGCATCGGATCGGTCACGGTGGTCGGTGACATCTTCTGGATGAAGAACATGGTGATACCCATGATAACCGGCAGAATGTAGTACGGATCCTGCGCGGACAGGTCATGAATCCACAGAATGAACGGTGCATGACGCAGTTCAATCGAACCTGACAGCATATAGTACAAGGCCAGGAAGATTGGCATCTGGATAACCAGAGGTAAGCAGCCGCCCAGCGGGTTCACTTTCTCTGCCTTGTACAGCGCCATCATTTCCTGGCTCTGCTTCTGCTTGTCATCGCCCAGACGCTCACGCATGGCCTGAATCTTCGGCTGCAGCATGCGCATCTTCGCCATGGAGGTGTACTGCGCTTTGGTCAGCGGGTACATGATGCCACGAACGATGAAGGTGATAACGATAATCGAGAAGCCCCAGTTACCGATAAAGCTGTGCAGGAACTTCAGCAGCTTAAACAGTGGCTGAGAGATGAACCACAACCAGCCGTAATCTACGGTCAGATCCAGGTGAGGCGCGATAGCCGCCATTTTGTCCTGGATTTCCGGCCCCAACCACAGGGTTGCGCCCAGGTCTTGCTGTGCGCCGGCTGCCACGGTCACCGGTGAAGATTTATAACCGATTGCCGCAACGCCGTTACCAAGGTTGCTGGTGTACAGGGTGTTGTTACCCTGAGTACGCGGCACCCATGCTGTGGCGAAGTACTGCTGCAGCATCGCCACCCAACCATTGCTGGTGGTCGCGTTCAGGTTCTCGTTATCCGCGATGGTATCGAATTTGTATTTTTCGTATTTCGCTTCGCTGGTCGAGTACGCTGCGCCACGGAAGGTGTGCAGGGCAAAGTTATTGCTGCCGGTATCACGGTGCTTCGGCAGATCAATGGTCTGCTTCAGCTGACCGAACATCGACACTTCCAGCGGCTGCTGCGAGGCGTTATTGATGTTGTAGTCAACGTTAACCGCGAAGTCGCCACGCTTGAACACGAAGGTTTTGGTATAAACCACACCTTTTTCATCGGTCCAGGTCAGTGGTACATGCAGCTCGGTCTGGCCATCGGCCATCTCGAAGTGATCCTGAGTGGTGGTGAACAGCGGACGAGCGCCATTGTTCGGGTTATCCGGGCCATTACGACCGGTTAAGCCACTCTGCGCCTGATAAACGAAGGCAGGGGTGGTTTCCAGCAACTGGAACGGTGCGTCTGAACCCAGTTTGTCTGGGTAAGTCAGCAGCTGTGCCTGCTCAATATCGCCACCGCGAGTATTGATGCTGAGTGACAGGACATCAGTCTTAACGGTGATCGTTTGGCCCTGACCGCTAGCCGGCACGCCGGAAGAGGCGGCATCACCCGCTGCGCTGCTTGTGTTCTGCGTGGTCTGAGTCTGCTGTGGCTGCGGAGCGTGGTCCGTCTGCCAGGCTTGCCAGATCATAAAAGACACGAACAGAAAAGCGATGAGAAAGAGATTGCGTTGCGAATCCATCGTTAATGTTCTCTGGTATCAAAGGTTTTTGGCGGCACAGGATCGTCACCACCCGGGTTCAAAGGGTGGCATTTTAATACGCGTTTTATCGTCAACCAACTACCTTTTACGACGCCGAAACGACGTAATGCCTCAATCCCATACTGCGAGCAGGTGGGATGGAACCGACAATGAGGTCCAAGTAGTGGGCTGATGGCGCGTTGATAAACGCGTATCAGGGCGATCAGGAGCCGCGAGCCAGGCGACAGTGACGACGCCATAATTTCTCCAACGCTTCCGTTAACGCACGGTTATCGAGGTCAGCAATCCCCTTTTTCGCCACGATGACAAAATCCATCGCAGGCAGCTCGTGTTGGCGCAGACGAAAGCTTTCACGGGTCAATCGCTTGATCCGGTTGCGTTCATGGGCGCGTTTCACATGCTTTTTGGCGACGGTAAGACCGATGCGGGGATGCCCCAGCGAGTTAAGGCGGCCGAGGATGGTGATTTGCGGCGTACCGGCTCTTTGTGGCTGCTGGAAGACGAAAGTGAAATGAGTGGGAGTTAACAAACGTAACTCCCTGGGAAATGCGAGCTTAACCACGAGGGTTAGCTTTATTACTTAGAAACGGTCAAACGAGCACGGCCTTTAGCACGACGACGTGCCAGAACCTGACGACCATTTTTTGTTGCCATACGAGCACGGAAACCGTGTGAACGGTTGCGCTTCAGTACGGACGGTTGAAAAGTGCGTTTCATGGCGATTTCTACCTAAACTTGAAAATTTTCACTGGGTGACGCGTTTTCGGGCCAGTAAATCGACCTACGCCTCAATGTGTCTTTAATAAAGAGGCGGGATTGTAATAATTGTACAGTCCAGAGTCAATTTACTTCGCAGTTCGCGGCACCTGGAAACCAGATACAGCCCGCTGATTCCGGGCATCAAGGCTTCACGCGATAATGCCGGGTGGGGAATTATACGGGCTATAGGGTAAAGCGCAAGGATCGCGCAGGATCTTCTTGCGATCAATTTGCAGATTTATTGCGCGGAAACGAGAGGCGACCAGAAAAATTGCCTCTTTCAGCAAGATCCCCGCTCGCTTTTTCCACAGAAAGCGTAAACTCATTAGCGCTTCACTAGCCTGTGGATAAATTGGATCAAAACTGTGTAGAAAGGGAAGATCTCTGTGCCGCTTTGCGCTATGATCCGCCCTTCCGCTGACGATCCTCACTGCGATCGCCGGGGATGACTACCGCGGATAGCGGTCGCAGGCGCTTTCTGATCGCCTGTGTCAAAAAAGACAGTTTCTATTATTAGCGCCTGAAATTCTTATCGATTTTGTACGAGTGGAGTCCGCCGTGTCACTTACGCTTTGGCAACAGTGTCTTGCCCGTTTGCAGGATGAGCTTCCTGCCACCGAATTCAGCATGTGGATTCGTCCGCTGCAAGCTGAATTAAACGACAATACGCTGACCTTGTATGCACCAAATCGGTTTGTACTCGACTGGGTTCGGGATAAATATCTCAATAGTATTAATGGGCTGCTGAATGAATTCTGCGGTCCGAATGTGCCTTTGCTGCGTTTTGAAGTAGGCACGCGCCCGGCTGCGCAGGTTGCAGCCAGCCAGCCTGCTATGGCGGCTTACAGCACCCCTGCTCCTGTTGAAAACCGTCCTGCTCCGGCGCAAATCTTGCGTCCAAGCTGGGACTCAGTGCCCGCTCCGGCGGATGTCACCTACCGCTCAAATGTGAATAACCGCCATAACTTCGATAACTTCGTTGAAGGTAAATCTAACCAGCTGGCGCGCGCGGCGGCACGTCAGGTGGCGGATAATCCTGGTGGTGCTTACAACCCGCTCTTCCTTTATGGCGGAACCGGTTTAGGTAAAACTCACCTGTTACATGCGGTGGGAAATGGCATTATTGCGCGCAAGCCGAATGCCAAAGTGGTTTACATGCACTCAGAACGTTTTGTGCAGGACATGGTAAAAGCGCTGCAGAACAACGCCATTGAAGAATTTAAGCGTTATTACCGCTCCGTCGATGCACTGTTGATCGATGACATTCAGTTCTTTGCCAATAAAGAGCGCTCGCAGGAAGAGTTTTTCCATACCTTTAACGCCCTGCTGGAAGGCAATCAGCAGATCATTTTGACCTCGGATCGCTATCCAAAAGAGATCAATGGTGTTGAAGATCGCCTGAAGTCGCGCTTTGGCTGGGGATTAACCGTCGCGATCGAGCCGCCTGAGCTGGAAACGCGTGTGGCGATCCTGATGAAGAAAGCGGATGAAAACGATATTCGTCTGCCGGGCGAAGTCGCCTTCTTTATTGCCAAGCGTCTGCGCTCCAATGTGCGTGAGCTGGAAGGGGCGCTGAACCGCGTCATCGCCAATGCCAACTTTACCGGCCGCGCGATCACCATCGATTTCGTGCGCGAAGCGCTGCGCGATTTACTGGCGCTGCAGGAAAAGCTGGTCACCATCGATAACATCCAGAAAACGGTGGCCGAATACTACAAGATCAAAGTCGCGGATTTACTGTCGAAGCGCCGTTCGCGCTCGGTGGCACGCCCGCGTCAGATGGCAATGGCAATGGCGAAAGAGTTGACCAACCATAGCCTGCCGGAAATTGGCGATGCGTTTGGTGGCCGCGATCATACCACCGTGCTCCATGCCTGCCGTAAAATTGAGCAGTTGCGTGAAGAGAGCCACGACATCAAAGAAGATTTCTCTAACCTCATTCGAACATTATCTTCCTGACGCATATGAAATTTATTGTAGAACGTGAGCAGTTGCTGAAACCACTGCAACAGGTTAGCGGCCCGCTTGGTGGACGTCCGACCTTACCGATCCTCGGAAATTTACTGTTGCAGGTGAGTGAAGGCGTACTGCGTCTGACCGGCACCGATTTGGAAATGGAGATGGTGGCCCGCGTTGCATTAACGCAGCCCCACGAGCCCGGTGCGACCACCGTGCCCGCGCGTAAATTCCTCGATATCTGTCGCGGTTTGCCAGAGGGCGCGGAAATTAGCCTGACGCTGGAAGGTGACAGAATGCTGGTGCGTTCTGGCCGCAGCCGTTTTTCCTTATCGACGCTGCCCGCCACTGACTTCCCTAATCTGGATGACTGGCAGAGCGAGGTGGAGTTCACCTTGCCACAGGCCACGCTGAAACGTCTGATTGAAGCGACCCAGTTCTCGATGGCGCATCAGGATGTGCGTTACTACCTCAACGGCATGCTGTTTGAGACCGAAGGTGAAGAGTTGCGCACCGTCGCCACCGATGGTCACCGTCTGGCGGTATGCTCCATGCCGATTGGCCAGGCGTTGCCTAACCATTCGGTGATCGTGCCACGTAAAGGTGTGATTGAACTAGTCCGTTTGCTTGATGGCGGCGAGACTCCGCTGCAGGTACAGATCGGCAGCAGCAACATTCGCGCCCACGTTGGTGACTTTATCTTTACCTCTAAGCTGGTTGATGGCCGTTTCCCGGATTATCGCCGTGTATTGCCGAAAAACCCGGACAAAGCGCTGGAAGCGGGATGCGATCTGCTGAAACAGGCGTTTGCCCGTGCAGCGATTCTCTCCAATGAGAAATTCCGCGGTGTTCGCATCTATATCACCGAGAATCAGCTCAAGATCACCGCCAATAACCCTGAACAGGAAGAAGCGGAAGAGATGCTGGATGTGTCGTACAGCGGCACTGAACTGGAGATTGGCTTTAACGTGAGTTACGTGCTGGATGTGCTGAATGCGCTGAAGTGCGAAAACGTGCGGTTGCTGCTGACCGATTCGGTTTCGAGTGTGCAGATTGAAGACGTTGCCAGCCCAGCGGCGGCATATGTAGTCATGCCCATGCGCTTGTAGTAGAAAATATCGGCCTGGCTTACTTGCCATTCTGGTCTCGGGCAGTGCTCGCCCCTGGTCACATACTTCAGTATGCTCCCAGGGCCTGCGCGCTGGCCGTGACCAGACTGCCTGCGCCGCCGACGGCCTGGATTGATAATGTTAGGCAACCCCCTTCTGGCTGGAATGATTCATGGCTTTAACCCGCCTCCTGATTAAAGATTTCCGCAACATCGAGCAGGCCGATCTCACGCTGGCACCAGGTTTTAATTTCCTCGTGGGTGCTAACGGCAGCGGTAAAACCAGCGTGCTGGAGGCCATCTACACCCTCGGACATGGCCGCGCATTTCGCAGTTTGCAGGCTGGACGCGTGATTCGTCACGATCAGGATGCGTTTGTCCTGCACGGAAGAATTGAAGGCAGCGAGCGCGAATTGGCCGTGGGGCTGACCAAAAATCGCGCCGGTGATAGCAAAGTGCGCATCGACGGCAGTGATGGTCATAAAGTGGCGGAGTTGGCGCAGTTGCTGCCGATGCAGTTGATCACGCCGGAAGGGTTTACTTTGCTCAATGGCGGCCCCAAATATCGTAGAGCTTATATTGATTGGGGCTGTTTCCACTCCGCAACCGGTTTCTTCAATGCCTGGAATAATCTACGGCGTCTGATGAAACAGCGTAACGCCGCGCTGAGACAAGTTTCGCGTTACAGCCAAATTCGCCCGTGGGATCAAGAATTGGTGCCGCTGGCCGAACAGATTAGCCAGTGGCGCGCCGAGTACAGTGCGGCGATCTCGAAAGAGATCATCGCTACCTGCAGTCAGTTTTTACCAGAGTTTGAGTTGTCGTTTTCGTTTCAGCGCGGCTGGGATAAAGAGAGCGATTTTGCCGAACTGCTGGAACGTAATTTCGAGCGCGATCGCGCGCTCACCTATACCGCCAGCGGCCCGCACAAAGCGGATTTTCGTATCCGTGCGGAAGGCACGCCGGTGGAAGATTTACTCTCACGCGGTCAATTAAAGCTGCTGATGTGTGCACTGCGTTTAGCGCAGGGTGAATATCTGACGCGCAGCAGCGGACGTCGCTGTTTGTACCTGATTGATGACTTCGCCTCGGAGCTGGACGATTCGCGTCGTCGGTTGCTTGCCGAGCGCCTGAAAGCCACGCAGGCTCAGGTATTTGTCAGCGCCATTGGTGTCGAACATGTAATCGACATGAGTGACGAAAAGGGCAAGATGTTCCGCGTGGAACAGGGTAAAATAGCGGTTCAACCTGAAGATTAAATGAGCGAGAAACGTTGATGTCGAATTCTTATGACTCCTCAAGTATCAAAGTCCTTAAAGGGCTTGATGCGGTACGCAAACGCCCGGGTATGTATATCGGTGATACCGATGACGGCACCGGTCTGCATCACATGGTATTCGAGGTCGTGGATAACGCAATCGACGAAGCGCTCGCGGGTCACTGTAGTGACATCGTCGTCACCATCCATGCGGACAATTCTGTGTCTGTTCAGGATGATGGCCGTGGTATTCCGACCGGCATTCACCCGGAAGAGGGTGTGTCTGCGGCAGAAGTGATCATGACCGTGTTACACGCCGGCGGTAAATTCGACGATAACTCGTATAAAGTGTCCGGTGGTCTGCACGGCGTGGGCGTGTCAGTGGTTAACGCCCTGTCGCAGAAGCTGGAACTGACCATTCGCCGCGAAGGTAAAGTGCATCAGCAGATTTATCAGCACGGCGTGCCGCAGGCACCGCTGGCGGTATCCGGTGAAACCGAAGCCACCGGTACGCGCGTCCGTTTCTGGCCGAGCTACGAAACCTTCACCAACGTGATCGAATTCGAATACGACATCCTGGCAAAACGCCTGCGTGAATTGTCGTTCCTGAACTCAGGCGTCTCTATCCGTCTGGAAGACAAGCGTGACGGCAAGAGCGACCACTTCCACTACGAAGGCGGTATCAAGGCGTTTGTTGAGTACCTCAACAAGAACAAAACCCCGATTCACCCAACCGTGTTCTATTTCTCTAACGAGAAAGACGGCATTGGTGTGGAAGTGGCGCTGCAGTGGAACGATGGTTTCCAGGAAAACATCTACTGCTTCACCAACAACATTCCACAGCGTGATGGCGGTACACACCTTGCGGGCTTCCGTGCGGCAATGACGCGTACGCTGAACGCTTACATGGACAAAGAAGGCTACAGCAAAAAAGCCAAAGTCAGCGCCACCGGTGATGATGCGCGTGAAGGCCTGATTGCTGTCGTCTCGGTGAAAGTACCGGATCCGAAGTTCTCCTCACAGACCAAAGACAAGCTGGTCTCTTCTGAGGTGAAATCTGCGGTTGAGCAGCAGATGAACGAACTGCTGAGCGAATACCTGCTGGAAAACCCGTCAGACGCGAAAATCGTGGTTGGCAAAATCATCGATGCCGCGCGTGCACGTGAAGCGGCACGCCGCGCCCGTGAAATGACCCGTCGTAAAGGCGCGCTGGACTTAGCGGGTCTGCCGGGCAAGCTGGCGGATTGTCAGGAACGTGACCCTGCACTGTCTGAAATCTACTTAGTGGAAGGGGACTCAGCGGGCGGCTCTGCCAAGCAGGGACGTAACCGTAAGAACCAGGCGATCTTGCCGTTGAAAGGTAAAATCCTCAACGTAGAGAAAGCGCGTTTCGACAAGATGCTCTCTTCTCAGGAAGTGGCTACGCTGATCACCGCACTCGGTTGTGGTATCGGACGCGACGAATACAACCCGGACAAACTGCGTTATCACAGCATCATCATCATGACCGATGCCGACGTCGACGGCTCGCACATCCGTACGCTGCTGTTGACCTTCTTCTATCGTCAGATGCCGGAAATCGTCGAGCGTGGTCATGTTTATATTGCGCAGCCGCCACTGTACAAAGTGAAGAAAGGCAAGCAAGAACAGTACATTAAAGATGACGAAGCGATGGATCAGTACCAGATCGCTATCGCGCTTGATGGCGCAACACTGCACACCAACGCCAGCGCACCGGCGCTCGGCGGCCAGCCGCTGGAAAATCTGGTGGGTGATTTCAACAGCACCCAGCGCATGATCAAGCGTATGGAACGCCGCTTCCCAACGGCAATGCTGCGTGGCTTGATCTACCATCCAACCCTCAGCGATCTCAGCAATGAAGCCGCGGTTAAAGGCTGGATTGAAGGTTTAGTTGCATACCTGACCGAGCGCGAAGCGCACGGCAGCAGCTATATGGCGCACGTACGCACCAACAGCGAACTGAACGTGTTCGAACCGGTATTACGTGTGCGTACGCACGGCGTAGATACCGACTATCCGATGGACAGCGAGTTCATTGATGGACCGGAATACCGCAAAATCTGTGGTCTGGGCGAGCAACTGCGCGGCCTGATTGAAGAAGATGCGTTTATCGAACGTGGCGATCGCCGTCAGCCAGTGACCAGCTTCGAGCAGGCAATTGAGTGGCTGGTGAAAGAGTCACGCCGTGGTCTGTCAGTCCAGCGCTATAAAGGTCTGGGCGAAATGAACCCAGAGCAGCTGTGGGAAACCACCATGGATCCAGATAGCCGCCGCATGCTGCGCGTCACCATCAAAGACGCCATCGCGGCTGACCAGCTGTTCACCACGCTGATGGGCGATGCGGTTGAACCGCGCCGCGCCTTCATCGAAGAGAACGCGCTGAAAGCCGCTAACATCGATATCTGATGTGAACAAAAACCCTTCCATACCTGGAAGGGTTTTTTTTAGCTGTTTAAACCCGAATCGTCCTGCCTACGGATCCGTCCGGCATTTCAATCAACAAGCTGAGTTTTCCACCCATCGCCTCAATATAACGTTTAATAGTAATCAGGCGCTGATCGGCTCCCGCTTGTTCAATCTGTGTGATACGAGGTTGCTTCACCCCCATCGCTTCAGCCACTGTTTTTTGTGACAGCTCCAACTCCTCGCGCAATAGCTGCAATCCGGTTTCCAGGATCAGCTCATCAGCCATTTGCTGAATGTCAGCACGTTCAGAGGCAGAAAAGGCGTCATTCAAAAAGTCTTTAAGGTCAGTCATTTGCTTTACCCTCCAGATCAGCCAGGTGGCAGGAAAAAATTTCATCGGCAGATTCAATCATGCGCTGATAAAAATGCTTATCACCCGTTTTATCTCCAGCACACAACACGATAGCTTTACGCTGAATATCGAACGCATAAAACGCGCGAATACGGTGACCCGCATATTGCACCCTGAGCTCTTTCATATTGTGAAAGCGCGATCCGCTCACCGTGTCAGCGTAGGGGCGGGGGAGCAATGGGCCATAATGCTGAAGGTTTAACAATGCTGCCGCGACGCGTTTTCTTAAGCCACTATCTTGCTGGAGCAACCACTCCTCAAACGGTTCGGTTAGTTGGACCTGCCACATAACGCAATCTCCATATAAGTGATTGCTTATATAAATTTATAAGCAATAGCTTATATAGTCAAGTCGCCTCCCGATTGTAAAAGGTCAACGTGCTGACGTGGAAGCGACAACACAAACTAACCTCCCCCTCCGTTGCCGATTAACTGGTCAATGTGAGCTGAATCGCGCTAGCATTAAACAAACTCTGACTTAACCGAGGATGTTATGGCGATAAAATTGATTGCGATCGATATGGACGGCACGCTACTTAACCCGCAGCACGAAGTGACGGCAGCGGTGAAATCGGCCATTGGTCGTGCACGCGATAAAGGTGTCTCTATCGTGCTGGCGACTGGCCGTCCATTTGTAGGTGTCGAGCGCTACCTGATGGAACTGGATATGCAGCAGCCCGGCCAGTATTGCATCAGTAACAATGGTGCGCTGGTGCACAGCGCGGATAGCGGCGACGTGGTGGCTGAACAGACGCTCAGTTTTGATGACTATCTCTACCTTGAGCAGCTGGCGCGCGACCTCGGTGTGCATTTCCAGGCGTTCGACAAATCTTTCCTCTACACGCCAAATAAAGACATCAGCGAATACACCATCCATGAAGCCAGCCTGACCGGCATTCCGGTACGCTACCGCGCGGTGGAAGAGATGGACCCGGCCACACGCTTCCCGAAACTGATGATGATCGACAAGCCACATCTGCTGGATAAGGCGATTGCTGGCCTGCCTGCGCGTGCGCGTGACAGCTACACCATCCTGAAAAGTGCACCGTACTACCTCGAAATTCTCAATCCACTGGTCAATAAAGGCTACGGCGTGAAAATGCTGGCGGACAAACTCGGCCTGCAACAGTCGGAAGTGATGGCGATTGGCGATCAGGAAAACGATTTGGCGATGATTGAGTACGCGGGAACGGGCGTCGCGATGGGCAATGCCATTGATTCAGTCAAAAACATTGCGCAGTTCGTGACCAAAACCAATATGGAAGATGGCGTCGCGCATGCCATTGAAGAGCTGGTGCTGTAATCCTTTCTTTTGCGGGCAGCGCGCAGCTGTCCGCCTCTCTGAACTCATCCTGCAAATGCCCATCGGTCGCCATCAATGCCGACACAACGAATGATCGTTCCGGTTTACGTGTATGCATACTCCACAAATGATGAACCAGCGAACGGTCAGTCCAGTTTCCGCACAGTGCGCATTGCTACACCATGAATGATCACCCAACGAGCGAGCTTCTCAGTTTCTGCCGAGTACGCACTGATCCTTCATAGGTAATGCCCCACCCCATGCGCAGCTCGATTGCGTCGGAGCTCAATTATGCGCCCATGGATTGTCTATTATGTGATCCAGATTGTAGTACAACCAATTAAGTTAGTACTACAATCGGCATCACTGATTAAGGTGTCAGTTGGGTTTCACCACACGAAAGCAGTAATCTGATGCGCTACCGTCTTTCACTGAATGGAACATCATGACGCAAGAACAATTAAGCAAAACCGAGCGCATCATCCTGACGCTGGGTGAAGAAATTGTAGCAGGGAAGTATGTGCCGGGCGCTGCGTTGCCCGCCGAAGCCGAGTTGTGTGAACGGTTTGGCACCTCGCGCAACATCATCCGAGAAGTATTTCGCTCGCTGATGGCAAAGCGGTTGATGGAGATGAAGCGTTACCGTGGCGCCTTTGTCACGCCGCGCAATCAGTGGAATTACCTCGACAGCGATGTCCTGCAATGGGCACTGGCGCACGATCAAGATCCCAGACTGATTGCCGCCATGAGTGAAGTGCGCGTGCTGGTGGAGCCGCAGATTGCGCGCTGGTCGGCGGAACGCGCGACCTCCAACGATTTGGCGGCGATTGAGCAGGCTTATAACGACATGGTTGCTCATCATCTCGATCGGGAAGCATTCAATGAGGCGGATATCCGCTACCACGAAGCAGTGCTAGCTTCGGTGCACAATCCGGTATTGCAGCAGCTTAACGTGGCGATCAGCCAGTTACAGAAAGCGGTGTTTGCGAAAACCTACATGGCGGATTCCGGCAACATGCCGCGCACCTTAGCCGAACACAAAGCGCTATTTGATGCTATCCGACACCAGGATGGCGATGCGGCGGAGCAGGCGGCGAAAGCGATGATCGCCAGCTCCACTGCCCGACTCAAGGAGATTATGTGACCAGCTATATCGCGATTGATTGGGGCTCAACTAATCTGCGTGCCTGGCATTATCAGCAGGGCAACTGCGTTGATGAGCGCCGGTCAGAAGCGGGCGTCACGCGTCTTGGCGGACGCACGCCCGCAGAGGTATTTGCTAGTGTGACAGATGGCTGGCCAGTGAATGACGTGCCGGTGGTGATGGCGGGCATGGTCGGTAGCAATGCAGGCTGGCTTGCAGTGCCTTATCTGGCCTGTCCGGTGGCGTTGGACCAACTCAGCAGCCGCCTGACCCGCGTTGAAGACAAAGCATGGATCGTGCCGGGATTGAGTGTCGAACGTGCTGACAACTACAACGTGATGCGCGGTGAAGAAACGCAATTGCTAGGTGCCTTAGCGCTGCAACCCGCCACGCAGTATGTGATGCCTGGCACGCATGCCAAATGGGTGCAGGTGGAGCAGCAGCGTGTGCTGGACTTTCGCACGGTGATGACGGGTGAACTGCATCATCTACTGCTGAAACAGTCGCTGATTGGTGCGGGTTTACCCGAGCAGGAAGAGAATCCGGCCGCTTTCCGTGAGGGCTTAGCGGTCGGCAGCCACGACGCATCGATCCTTTCCCGGCTGTTCGAAGTGCGTGCTTCTCATGTATTGGGCGCACGCGATCGCCGCCATATCAGCGATTTCCTATCCGGCCTGCTGATTGGTCATGAAGTGGCGTTGATGACGCAACACGCGGATCGCAGCCAACCGATCATCATTATTGCTGGAAATGCGCTGGCGCAGCGTTATCAGCAGGCGCTGCAATTTATCGGCATGGATTCAGTTACCCTGGAAGGCGACCGCGCGTTCCAGCATGGAATAAGGAGTATTGCAGATGACCTGGCACACTAAATTGCCATTGATCGCCATCCTGCGTGGCATCACGCCAGACGAGGCCGAAGCGCACGTGGGTGCCCTGATTGAAGCGGGTTTCGATGCCATTGAGATCCCGCTGAATTCACCGGAATGGGCCAAAAGCATCGGCGCGATGGTGCAGACTTTCGGCGATAAAGCGCTGATCGGTGCGGGCACCGTGTTGCATCCGGCGCAGGTCGATGAGCTGGCCACGCTTAACAGTAAGCTGGTAGTGACGCCGAATACCGATGCGGCCGTGATCCGTCAGGCCGTGGCGCAAGGGATGATTGTAGCTGCAGGTTGCGCCACTGCTACCGAAGCCTTCACCGCACTGCAGGCGGGTGCCCAGGCGCTGAAAATCTTCCCATCGTCGGCGTTTGGTCCGGGCTACATCAAGGCTTTGAAAGCGGTGCTGCCGCCGGAAGTGCCGGTGTTTGCGGTGGGCGGCGTGACGCCAGAAAACCTGCATGAATTTTTGGCCGCAGGCTGCATTGGCGCAGGTTTGGGCAGCGATCTCTATCGCGCCGGCCAGCCGCTGTCGCGCACTGTGGAGAAAGCTCGCGCATTTATTGCTGCTTATAAGGATGCTGTACGATGAAAATTACCAAACTGACCACTTATCGCCTGCCGCCGCGCTGGATGTTCCTGAAAATCGAAACCGATGAAGGCATTGTTGGCTGGGGCGAACCAGTAATTGAAGGGCGCGCGCGCAGCGTCGAAGCGGCCGTGCATGAGCTGTCGGAATATCTGATTGGTCAGGACCCGGCACGCATCAACGATTTGTGGCAGGTGATGTATCGCGGTGGATTCTATCGCGGCGGTCCGATTCTGATGAGCGCCATCGCCGGTATCGACCAGGCATTGTGGGATATCAAAGGCAAAGCGCTGGGTGTGCCGGTGTATCAGTTGCTTGGTGGTCTGGTGCGTGACAGCATCAAGGCGTATAGCTGGGTAGGCGGCGATCGTCCGGAAGAAGTGGTCGATGGCATCAAGAAACTGCGCAAGATTGGCTTCGACACCTTCAAGCTGAATGGATGCGAAGAGATGGGCATTATCGACAACTCGCGCAAAGTGGATGCAGCGGTGAATACCGTGGCACAGATTCGCGAAGCCTTTGGCAAAGAGATTGAGTTCGGTCTCGATTTCCATGGTCGCGTCAGTGCGCCAATGGCGAAAGTGCTGATCAAAGAGCTGGAGCCGTATCGTCCGCTGTTTATTGAAGAGCCGGTGCTGGCGGAACAGGCGGAATATTATCCGCGTCTGGCGGCACAAACCCATATTCCGATTGCCGCAGGCGAACGTATGTTCTCGCGCTTCGAGTTCAAGCGTGTGCTGGAAGCGGGTGGCCTGGCGATTCTGCAACCGGATCTGTCGCATGCGGGCGGTATCACCGAATGCTACAAAATTGCCGCGATGGCAGAGTCTTACGATGTGGCGCTGGCACCACACTGTCCGCTCGGCCCCATCGCGCTGGCTGCCTGCCTGCACGTCGATTTCGTATCACGCAACGCGGTGTTCCAGGAGCAGAGCATGGGCATTCACTATAATCAGGGTGCTGAACTGCTGGATTACGTCATCAATAAAGATGATTTCAAAATGGATGATGGTCACTTCTATCCGCTGAATAAACCGGGTCTCGGCGTGGAAATTAACGAAGAGCTGGTGATTGAAAGAAGTAAGAATGCACCGGACTGGCGTAATCCATTATGGCGTTTCCCAGACGGATCGGTCGCTGAGTGGTAATACCCGTCATAATTTAAGCTACAGATGCGTTGGCTGTGCTTACTCACCTTAAGTAAGCTGCTGGGAATGTATTCCCTTGCCACCTTTCTGCACGTCGAATTATTTAGGGTATAAGAATTTATAAAATCTTTTAGATAAAGATATGCCGGTGAAATAAGGCATAGGGCCTCGCTCAGCCTTATCCCGGCAGATGACATTTACCGCCTGTGCGGTTTTACCTTCACTATCCTTACCCTGCATTTGTAGCGGCGGGCATCGTCACGCCTGAACTACAAATACGATTACGGAGACACACCATGGATCTCTCTGCTGTTCAGGCCAAACCAACCCGGCGCCGTTATATTACGCTGCTGATGATCTTTATTACGGTGGTGATTTGCTATGTCGACCGCGCTAATTTAGCGGTGGCCTCTGCGCATATTCAGGAAGAGTTCGGCATCAGTAAAGCGGAGATGGGATATGTCTTCTCTGCCTTTGCCTGGTTATATACGCTGTGCCAGATCCCCGGCGGCTGGTTCCTCGATCGCGTCGGTTCCCGCCTGACCTATTTTATTGCCATCTTCGGCTGGTCGGTCGCCACGTTATTCCAGGGTTTTGCCAGCGGATTATTATCGCTGATTGGCTTGCGTGCCATTACCGGCATCTTTGAAGCGCCCGCGTTCCCGACCAACAATCGTCTGGTCACCAGCTGGTTCCCGGAGCAGGAGCGCGCCTCTGCCGTGGGCTTTTATACCTCCGGTCAGTTTGTCGGTCTCGCCTTTCTCACACCGCTGCTGATCTGGATTCAGGAACTGTTGAGCTGGCACTGGGTGTTCATCATCACAGGCGCTATCGGCATCATCTGGTCGCTGGTGTGGATCAAGTTCTATCAAGCCCCAAGCCAGAGCAAAGGCATCAACCAGGCGGAACTGGACTATATCCGTGAAGGGGGTGCGATGGTGGACGGCGATGCACCCGCGGCGAAAAAAACGCGCACCAAACTCACCGCCGCCGACTGGAAGCTGGTGTTCCATCGCAAACTGTGCGGCGTGTATCTTGGGCAATTCGCTGTTACCTCCACGCTGTGGTTCTTCCTGACCTGGTTCCCGAACTATCTGACGCAGGAAAAACACATCTCTGCGCTCACGGCCGGTTTTATGACGACCGTGCCGTTCCTGGCCGCCTTCTTTGGTGTGATTCTTTCTGGCATCGTGGCCGATCGTCTGGTGCGCAGCGGGCGTTCCCTTGGTTTTGCGCGTAAAACGCCGATTATCTGCGGATTGCTGATCTCTACCTGCATCATGGGGGCTAACTACACCAACGATCCGGTGTGGATCATGACGCTGATGGCCATCGCGTTCTTCGGCAACGGCTTCGCCTCTATTACCTGGTCGCTGGTGTCGTCGCTGGCGCCGGTTCGCCTGATTGGTTTGACCGGTGGGATGTTCAACTTTATCGGTGGATTAGGTGGCATCACGGTGCCGCTGGTGGTGGGCTACCTGGCGCAGGACTACGGCTTTGCCCCGGCGCTGGTGTATATCTCTGCCGTGGCGTTGGTCGGTGCGTTGTCATATATCCTGTTGGTCGGGGATGTGAAGCGCGTAGGGTGATCGATAACGCGCGATAAAACCTGCCGCTACGGACATACATGATGCGTAGCGGCATCATCTATGGCGCGTCTGCCCGTGTTTAGTCGCGCAATCCGTTAGTGCTTTATTCTGCAATCTGTCACTCATTTCTAACGCATCGATGCGTATTGAATCGCGCCAACCGCTCGCAAATTATTGCGCCACGCCTGCTGCACCTCACCCGATAATCGCGTACTTTGTTCGGCAACTGTTGGATGTAAGGTTGCCTCATGTCAGAAAAACAACTCACCTTTGCACAGCGTCATCATCAGCTCACCAATATCAACGTCTGGACCGCTGACAGCCAGTGGCTGGCGTTTGATGTCCGTCCGTCGGGCGCGTCCTTTACCAGTCTGACCATCGAACGTGTCAACGTCGAAAGCGGTGCGGTCGAGGTGCTCTATCAGGCACGCGACGGCGCGCATGTCGGCGTGGTCACCGTCAGCCCGGATCTGCCGCCGCGCTATGTGTGTATTCATGGCCCGGAGCATCCCGATGCGCACTGGCGTTACGATTTCCATCATCGTCGCGGCGTCATCGTGCAGCAGGGTAATGCGGAAAATCTCGATGCCTGCGACATCACCGCACCTTATACGCCCGGCGCATTGCGCGGCGGCTCGCATGTCCATGTATTCAGCCCAGACGGATCGCGCCTCAGCTTTACGTATAACGACCATGTGATGCATGAGAAAGATGCGCGTGAGGATTTGCGTAATGTCGGCGTGGCCGTACCGCTGCATCCGGTGTGTCCGCCTAAACAGCATCCCCGTGAATACGATGGCAGCCATTACTGCGTGCTGGTGAGCCAGACAACGCGTGATCCGCAACCGGGTAGCGATCAGATTGACCGCGCTTATGAAGAGGGTTGGATCGGCGATCGTGGCTATCAGAAAACCGATGGCAGCTGGCAGCGCTGGGCGCTGGCGTTTATCGGCGATACACGTGCTGCCAACGGCGAGAAAGTGCCGGAAGTATTTGTGGTGGATTTGCCCGAGGCGCTGAGTGATTACGCTAAACCCGGCGCAATACCCTTGCAAGGCACGACGGAAAAACTGCCTGCACCGCCTGCTGGCGTGCAGCAGCGCCGCATCACTCACAGTAAAGGATTAGCATTGCAGCCCCGCCACTGGTTGCGCGCATCGCCGGACGGTAGCGCCATCGCCTTCCTGATGGCGGATGAACAGGGTGTTGTGCAGCTGTGGAGTGTGTCGCCCAACGGGGGCGAAGCGCGCCAGATTACGCAGCTCAGCAGCAGTATTCAGTCGGCATTCAGCTGGCAACCATCAGGCGAGGCGATCGCTTTTATTTGCGATAACAGCGTGATGCGCTGTGAGGTAGCGACCGGGCACTGTACACGCTTAACAAAACGCAGCGAGCAGCCGCCTTCCGGTGATGCGGTGGTATGGTCACCGGACGGCAAGCAGGTAGCCTATATGCGAGATGTGGATGGCTGGCGTCAGCTGTTCCGCGTCAGTGTGACGTCGGTGGCATAGCCGCTGCGGTTGCCAGGCTGGCGTCAGTGCCAGCCAATTTTTCGCTTTGCAGCACACGGTCATGCGCCGAATCTTTGTCAGTGCGGAAGTAATCCCACGGCAACAGAATCGTATCCAGTACGGCGGAGAAGGGCAGATCGATCACCGCCAGCGGCTTAATCGCCCAGCTGGTATTGTCATCGGCAATCATATCTGCGCTGGCGCGTGTGCCGGGATAATAACCCTGGCTGGCGCCAGTGTGAGACATGACGCTGGAGCAACCCGAAGTAGTCAAGACGCTACAGACCAGCAGGCCGGTGAGCGGAAAGCTTTTCATCATTTTCATTTCATCATCCCTACAGCCATCACTTCTGGCTGGAGTGTGTCTCCTGCTGCAGCAAAGCTCTGTGGCGATGTCATGCGATGCAGGCGAAGAATTTCTGAGTGTATGCTATTTCGTCAAAATTGCCGCAAGAAAATACGTATTGCCCTTGAAAGCGATCAAAGTGCACCCATTTTTACTACAGGGTCGCCTTGCTGTCGCCGACAGGGACAGCAGCGGGCCGCACAACCTGTCCATGGTGGAAGGTTGCCAAAACTTGCTGATTTTCAGGAGTCTTTTTATGCGTAACTTTGATCTTACTCCGCTTTATCGTTCTGCTATTGGTTTCGACCGTCTGTTTAGTCTGCTTGAGTCCAATCAGAACCAGGCCAATGGTGGCTATCCTCCTTACAATGTTGAGCTGGTGGATGAAAACCACTATCGCATCACCATTGCCGTTGCGGGCTTTGCCCAGAGCGAGTTAGATATCACCTCACACGACAATGTGCTGATTATTCGCGGTGCACACCCCGAAGAGCAACCGGAGCGCAAATACCTGTATCAGGGTATCGCCGAACGTAACTTTGAGCGCAAATTCCAGCTGGCCGATCACATCGTGGTGCGCGATGCGCGTCTCGAACTTGGCCTGCTGAGCATCGATCTGGAACGCATCGTTCCTGAAGAAGCGAAACCGCGTCGCATTGAAATCCTGAATTAAGGATATTGTGTTGAGAAGGAAACGCCGCAGAAATGCGGCGTTTTTGTTTCTGTCGATCAGGTGCGCACCCATAATCGCTGGCTTACCATCCCGCCAAACACGTTCACCAGTAGACCGAGAATAATCACCGATGCGCCGAGAATTTCCTGCGCTGACAAGGTCTCGTCGAGCACCAGCGCGGCACTGAGAATGCCCACCACCGGCACCAGCAGTGATAGCGGCGCAACACGCCAGGTCTCATAGCGACCGAGCAGATTGCCCCAGATCGCATAGCCGACAATGGTGGCAATAAACGCGAGATAAATTAGCGCCAGTAGAGTCTGCAACGAGATATGCAGCAGACTGGTGACGATCGCTGCCTCGCCATCGAACCACCATGAGCAGGCGAAAAAGGGCACGATCGGCACCAGTGCACTCCACACCACCAGCGACATCACCGGCACCTTACGGTTACGCAGTATGATCTTGTTGGTGATATTGCCCAGTCCCCACGACAGCGCCGCCGCCAGGGTCAGCATCATGGTGGTCAGCGTAATCCCAGCAGTGGTTTGCCCCTCCATGCCCGCTGTTGCCAGCATAAACATGCCAAGTGTCGCCACCAAAATCCCGGCGATGTGGTTCCAGCGCAGTTTTTCCGCCAGCAATAAAGCCCCCAGCAGCAGCGTAAAGAACGCCTGCGCCTGTAATACCAGAGAGGCCAGTCCTGCTGGCATGCCGAGTTTGATCGCCAGAAACAAGAAAGCGAACTGACCGAAGCTGATGGTCATGCCGTACACAATCAGCCAGCGCAAAGGGATCTGCGGCCGCTTCACAAAGAAGATCGCCGGAAATGCCACTAACGCAAAACGCAATCCCGCCAGCAGAAACGGCGGCATATCGTGCAGGCCCAGTTTGATCACCACGAAATTCACGCCCCACACCACCACCACGCACAGGGCTAACATCATATCTTTTACTGACATACTCGTTCCTTACTGCAGCCGTTTCAGGCAGTCGCCGTCATCGGAGTGGCAATGTCTGCACAACAGTCATCGCCGACAACACGAAAAAAATCATCCACATTCAGCGCCACGGAACGCTCCAGCGCACCGGCGTTAAACCACAGCGTGCCGACATCACGCAGGCGCGTATCAACGCGCAACGCCAGTCGGTCATCAAAACTAAAGGGCGGCACCGCGCCCATCACACACTGCGTCAGATCCTGCGCTTTCTCTGGCGCGGCAAAGCTCGACTTCTTGCCGCCAATGGCGAGCGCGGCACTTTTGAAGTTGATCTTGCAATCACCCGGTACAATCGCCAGCAGGTAGCGCGCATCGGCGCCGTCCGGCATCGTGACTTCCAGCACCATCGCTTTGGCCGCCTGATTGAGATCGTTGCCGCGAATGCTGCTGATCACATCGGTCTGGCCGATGGCCTCATGCTCCACCACGCGATAGTCCGCGTGGTGTTGATCAAGCAGGGCGGTGATTTTTTCAAAGGTATTCATCTTCCTCTCCTCGTCGAAGGCCCGGCATTAACTCCAGGCAATGGCGTGCTTCATTTTTTTGTCGGTCAGGCCAAAGAAAAAGCCCATGGTGATGCGCGTGTCGCCTTCCACGCGATCAATCTCGTGATAAAACGCAGGATTAAACAGATAGATGTCGCCGCTGCGTGGAGAGAACTCACACGCCTCGCTTTGCTCAATGACGCCAGTCTGATAGCCGAGTTCACCCGGCGTTTTGAAGCGCTCATCCACGGGATGCCACTTCTTGTTGAATATCCGCAGTTCCCCGCCCGCGTGACACTCCTGCAAACAGACCACACAGCTCAGTTGATGCAGGATGTTGGTGACGGCCAAACCACTGCCCGCGGCATCGCGTACGATGTTGTCGTTATGCAGTGGATTGGCGACGCCATTGGCATGAAAGCGCACAATCGAACCCGCGTAATCGCCCAACTCCGGCTCGCGGGCAGTGTGCAGACTCTCCAGACGCAATGAGTGCTTCACCCAGTTGTAAACCTGATCGCGCAGGCAGTGCAGTGACGGTGGCAGAGCAGGCTGGATGTCGCGCAGCTCGGTAAAGTAATTTTCTGGTGCGCGAGTGTGTTTAGCCAGATAGGGGCCGAGCGTGGTCAGTGCGCCATTCGGATAGCGCGAGACGCGCACCTGATCGCGGCACTGTTGCAGATCGTCCACTACCGCTTCGCGTACTTCAGGCGTCAGGAAATTGCGCAGCACCAACAGCGGCACGCGCGCGGTCACGATGTCATCCAGCCAGGTACTTTCGACGAACATTTTTGGATGGATAACGCGTATCTGATTGAAAATGGCCATGCTGATCACTCCCCAAGTGGAAATTCATGAAGTTCATGGTTGTTCATGCGACGCCAGTCAGACGCCGTGCCCAATGCAGCAATAGGTTCAGAAGAGATAAAAGTGGTGCTGTTGTTTTGATAATGGTGCAACGTGAAATAGTCAGGATAAGGGGTGTCATCGGGATGCCACTGCCACGCCCAGGCTTTATCCCGGGTGACAAAAATCGCATTAGCCGCACTGCCGCCCGGTGCCACGCGCGCCATCTTGCTGCGCAGGTAGTCACGGGTAAAATCGGCAGGCGTCACCTGATCGACGATGTATTCCAGGTATTCGGCGGAGTCAAAGCGCGATTCCGCCATGCCCAGTTGCGCATAAACCGTGGGTAAAAAGCCGTTGTGCATCATGTACCACTGTGTTGCGCCGCTGGTACGCCAAAGCGGGTGAGAAAA
Organism: Pantoea sp. SM3; assembly: GCF_000963995.1. Taxonomy (NCBI): domain Bacteria; kingdom Pseudomonadati; phylum Pseudomonadota; class Gammaproteobacteria; order Enterobacterales; family Erwiniaceae; genus Pantoea; species Pantoea sp. SM3. Next base: position 151,606 of record NZ_JZRD01000016.1, on the reverse strand, counting down.
CTCAATGCCCTGGTTTTTGCTCAGCGTGGCATGGCGTACATGTACCGCCAGAAAACGGCTGTGACGCAGTGCATCAACATCAATACCGGGCAGCGCATCAGCAAAGGTGCCAGTGCCATGCAGGGTGCGAATCTTTCCCTGATCCAGCCATAAACAGCCCCAGCCATTCGGGTGCTGTTTGATCGGGCCCTCATGGGTTGCCGTTTCGCCGCAGCTCATCGCGCGAGCGGCGTCCAGTACCGCTGCCGCATTAAACTGGCCGTATGCCAGAATCATTCTGCACATAGAAGATCTCTCCGGGGGGCTAAGGACGGAACATCGAGAATCTGCTGAAACAGCGCCAGCACGTCGTCCCGGCTGTCTGCCGCGAGGCGGAAGGTGGCGAGAATACCGGCATGGCGAGTGAGATCGGCATACAACGAGGATCGCGGCGAGACGGCCAGCGCGGGCAGATTGAGCGGTGGCAGTAGCTGACCGCGCTGATGTTCAGCGATCCAGCGCTCCGCAGCGTCGAATTGCAGGCGCTGACGCAGGCGCAGGCGGCCAATAGCCTGGGGTTGCTCCGGGAAGTGCAGCACAGGCAAACCGCGCCCGGCTTCAATCTGAAACGCCACCTCTGCCCAGTTGATACCGGTGACTTCCTCGACCAGATTCACCACGCCCATGCCCGACAAACGGAAACCCATTTCCAGGAAGTGTGGTTCACCGTTCACCATAATGAAATCGATGTGGAAGGCACCCTGGCGATAGCCAAAGGTCTCGCAGCAAAAGCTCATCAAACTGGCAAAGGCCGCAGGCAGCTGTTGCGCGGCCATCGCCACATGGCCGGATTCGTAAAAGCTGATACAGCCTTCTGCATCTATGTGGTGCTCGATCACCTTCTGACAGCAGGTCAGCGCCACCGCGTGTCCGTTATCCACCACACCTTGTAGTGAATATTCGTCGCCCGGCAGCCAGCTTTCGACGATAAAACCGCTGAAGCCGCGTCCGCCGTAGTTCATGGTCTCCACCAGCTTGCCGATCACCGCATCGAGCTGGCTGGCCTCTTCCACCAGCCAGATCCCTAATCCGCCGCCGCCATCCACCGGTTTGATCACGCAGGGATACAGCAGCGCATCACGCGCGTCACGAATGCTCAGTGGTGAGGCAAAGAAGCGAAACTCCGGCTGTGGGAAGCGCGGCCAGGCTTTACGCAGAGCCATGCGCTGCGCGTACTTATCCGGCGGAATAAAGCTCGGGCCGGCATCCGGCCCGGCCAGCAGTTCACGCACGCGACCGGCGCTGGTGTTGTAGGCTTCAAAGCCCGCCAGCACCACCTGAGGATGTTCCAGTAAGCCCGCTCGCAGGCAGGCTTGTAACACATCCCACGGATTTTCCGGGCGATCGAGACGCACAATCAGATCGAACGGCAGCTGAATGCTTAAGCTTTGATAGTCGACAAAGTCGCCCATCTCCGCCAGCACGGTAAAATAGCCCTCGCGTTTTGCCACCGCACAGTACGGATTTTGCCCGTCACGCGTGGCACCAATCTGCAGGAAAATCTTTCTCATCGCGTCGCCTTACCGGGTTATCGCCCGGAGATCACTTCAGTAACGATGTCTTGCAAGGCACCGTTGTTGACCTGAATCACTGCTTTGTGCGGATCGAAACGCAGCACGCGTGAGAGCGCATCGCCGCGCGTACCATCCAGCAATGTATTAACCTGCGCACTGCGCCAGCACTGGCGCATCTGCGCAATGGTCAGGCCGGAGAGGTGCTCAAGCTGCTGAGCCAGCAGCAGGTCATCGCTATCGCCACACAGCAGCGCCCGCACCGCCTGCTCATTGGGTGCCTGGTTGAGCTGTTGCAGCCAGACGTTGAGCTGGTGGCCCTGCGCGATAAACGGCGAATAGATCATGCACACCAGCTGGGTTTCGTTGAGGCCAAAGGCCTGTTCGGCAAACTGTGCTGCACGCTGGCGAGCACGTTCAATCGCCGCATCGTCCTGATAACGCGCCGCCATTTCCGCAATCAGTTGCGGCGGGAAATCTTTCTTCTCCATCAGGCCGAGCGCAAAGCGCACATATTCGCGAATGCCTTCGGCGTAGCTACGCTGCATCAGCGTCTCCGCTCGCAGACCGCGAATATGTGCCATTAACGTCGGGTTGCCGCAGTCCGATTCAGAGAAGCTGAACATCAGCTCATCAAAGCGGAAGTGCATAAATTCAGTGAGCAGTGACCAGTGCGCACCGGCTTCATAGGCGGTGTCCTGATAGATGTTGAAGAACAGCGGATCGCGCGCCAGCTGCCAGGTGATGCGATGGGCCGGGGTAACCTGATCGGCGCCGTAAATGTCGGCGAAATAGCGTTCTGCCACGCCATCGAGGGTTTGCAGGAAGCCGCTAAAGCCGCGTGATTTGTCGGCAACGGGCGCATCAAACAGGCGTGAAAGATGACGAGCCCAGGCGAGGTAAGCGGTTTGCTCCTGCGGCGAATCACCGGTGATGATCACATCCACGCCGCCCTCGTAATGCGCGGCAAGGCCAAACGAGTTCACCATGCTGAGGTTGCAGGCGTTACAGAAAGTGGAACGCGCATCGGCACGGAAGCGATGGCCATTCATCAGCACATCGTTGCGATTCTGCTGACGCACGCTATCGGGCATCGGCAAATGGCGTTCGAAGTGGCGGATTTGCAGGCCATCGGTCACCAGGCATTCGGTAAAGTCATCCCCCGGAATGTGCAGTGCACGATATACCCGGTCGATATTTTCCATCACACTGTCGTTCATCGCCGCGTGACGATTGGTGCTGATGCGCAGCTGGAAGGTGCTGCCCTGCTGCTGCCAGATCAACCCCTGAATGTAGCGCACATACGCCACCATATAGCTGCTGTCTTTCCCGCCGCCATAGGCGAGCAGCACGCGATTGTTCGCGGGATTTTTGCTATCGGGCAAGGCGGCAAGTAAGCGTTGAGAACAGCGTTGAGCAGAATCGATAATCGCGGGCGTGAGATAACCTTCAATTTCTCTCATCATGGTGGACAGATTATTCATTTTTCACTTCATCCTTTGGCTAATAAAATCGCCGTTACCGTGCTGGCGGCAACGGGCAGGAAAAGGGGCCACGAAGTTGCAACGGAATGAATGTCTGAGGCTGAATAAACAGATGCAGCCTAAAGTACTTTGAATGTAATCTGATGGATACGCACAGATCAGCACGATATAGGGTGGAACAGATGGCGGATGGAACGGGTGAACAGGAGAGTCAGAGTAGTCGTTACCGTCAGATTGCAGAGCAGATAAAGGAGGCGATTCACAGCGGATCGTTGCCGCCTGATAGCCGTTTACCGTCGGTACGTACGCTGGCAACACAGTACAGCGTCAGCATGACCACCGCCCTGAAAACATTACGGACGCTGGAGGATGAACACTATGCGGTGGCGCGTCCTAAGTCCGGTTTTTTTGTTGCACCCCGTCAGGTTCCCAGGGCGTTACCCGCAGCCATCCACAGCGAACAGCCGCGTGAAGTCGCCCCGCTGGATGAGCAAACCGAGCTGCATCTGGCGATGCTGGGCTCCGATTGTCGTGTGCGGCTGGATCTGGCCAATGGCGATATCTCGCTCTATCCGGTCAAGAAAATTGGATTGCTGATGCGCCAGATGGGCTACAGCAAACCGGCGCTGCTCGGAAACACGGTGAAAGGCACCGGCTATGCGCCGCTCAAAGCCGAGATTGCACGCCGCGCGGTGGATTATGGCTGCAATATCAGCGCTGATGACATCCTGATCACCAACGGCTGCATCGAAGCTATCTCACTGGCTCTGCGCGCCACGACCCGCCCCGGTGATATCGTGGCAGTGGAATCGCCGTGCTACTTCGTGCTGTTGCAGATGCTGCATAACCTCAATCTGCGCGTGATTGAAGTGGAAGCCGGGCCGGAAGGTTATGTTAACGTCAGCAAGCTCACCGCGCTGTTTCAGCGTAAAGCGGTGCAGGCCTATCTCACCATCAACAACATCAATAATCCGCTGGGGAAAAGCATTCCCAACGAGCAGAAGGCCTATATTGCGCGTCAGGCCGATGAAAACGATGTGGTGATCATTGAGGACGATATCTTTGGTGATACGGCCTTTGGCGATCGCCGTCCGTTCCCGATGCGCGCCTTCAGCCCGAATGCCATTCTGTGCAGCGGCTTCTCGAAAACGGTGGCGCCCGGTATCCGCATTGGCTGGGTGCACAGCATTAATTACATGCGCAAAATCGCCTCGCTGAAATACACCACCAGCATGGGCACCTCGGTGTTGTCACAAGCGGCGATTGCCGAACTGCTGCGCAGCGGCGGCTACGATGCGCATCTGCGCAAATTGCGTCGTGAGCTGAAGAATCAAATCCACCATATGCGCCAGGCGGTGTTGCGTTATTTCCCTGCGGAAACGCGTGTATCGGATCCGGAAGGCGGCTATGTGTTGTGGGTGGAAATGCCAATTCAGTCGTTAAACGTGCGCGCACTGTTTCTGAAGGCGCGTAACGCGGGCATCGGCATCGCGCCAGGGCACATCTTTGCCACCGATCATCGCTACGATCACTGTTTCCGGCTGAATGCCGGTTTTGGCTGGAATGCGGAAGTGGAGCAGGCGATCAAACAGCTGGCAGAGTGGTGCCAGCTGTCATTAACGGCGGATTAAGCCTCGTTAGCTATCATTTCCAGCTCTTCCGCCAGAATCTGCACCGCGCGTTCAATCTGCTCCGCATCCGGTACATAGTTCATGCGCATGCACTGATGCGTATGCGGCCATTCCTGCTCCAGACCGGGGAAGAAGAAGTGGCCAGGCACCATTAGCACGCCGCGCGCTTTCAGGCGCTGATACAACGCTTCGGTGCTGATCGGCAGGTCGCGGAACCACAACCAAAGGAAAATCGCGCCTTCGGGTTTGTGAATCAGGCAGCGATCTTCCGGCAGATAGCGGCGCAGAATGGCAATCGTCTCGCTTACCTTGGCCTGATAGAACGGCTTGATCACCTCTTCCGACAGACGCAGCAAATCACCGCGCACAATCATTTCAGTGGCAATCGCCGGGCCGATGCTGCCTGGCGCTAAGCTGATGATGCCGTTCATGTTACCAATCGCGCTAATCGTGCTTTCATCGGCAACGATAATGCCGCAACGTGCACCCGGCAAGCCCAGTTTCGATAGGCTCATACACAGAATAGTATTCGGGTTCCACAGCGGACGGGCTTCGCTGAAGATAATGCCGGGGAAGGGCACACCGTAGGCGTTATCGATCAGGAGAGGCACGCCATGCTGCTGTGCCAGCGCATCCAACTGCATCAGCTCGTCATCGGTGATCACGTTGCCGGTTGGGTTGGTCGGGCGCGACACGCAAATCAGGCCCACGTCCTCATTCAGCGGCAGATGGTCGAAATCAACGTGATACTTGAACTGGCCCTCGGGCAGCAGCTCAATGTTCGGCCTGGCGGAAACAAACAGATCTTCTTCCAGCCCGGCATCAGCGTAACCGAGATATTCCGGCGCCAGCGGGAACAGCACGCGCTTTTTACTGCCGTCAGCACGGCGCCCGGCAAACAGATTGAACAGATAGAAGAACGCGCTCTGGCTGCCGTTGGTCAGCGCAATATTTTGCGCGGTGATCGGCCAGCCCAGCTCTTCACGCAGCATGTTCGCCAGCGCATCCAGCAGCAGCGTTTTGCCGCGCGGACCATCGTAGTTGCACAGTGCTTCGCTCAGTTTGCCGTCCTGATGCATTTGCAGCAGCAGCTGATTGAAATAGTCATTGATGGCCGGGATCTGCGCCGGGTTGCCGCCGCCGAGCATAATGGTGCCAGGCGTGCGCAGGCCTTCACCCATGTCTTCCATCAGACGTGAGATGCCGGAATGTTGAGTAAATTTGTCGCCGAACTGAGAAAAGGACATAGGAAGTTAAAACATTGTAATCGGGAATGGGCAACCACCATAGCGCCCGCCACGGGCAGGCGCAATGGCTAAAGCAGCAAGCTTAGGCCTGGATTTGCGGGTTAACGCAGTTTTTCTCGACTTTGCCGCTCAGCGCAGCAATCAGATTGTCCACCGCATCACGCGCCATGCCGTAACGCGTTTCATGAGTGGCTGAACCGATGTGCGGCAGCGCCACAACGTTCGGCAGCTTGAGGATCTCCGCATCAGCGGGCACCGGTTCGACTTCAAACACATCCAGACCTGCAGCGTGAATCGTGCCGTCTTTCAATGCCGCCGTCAGCGCTTGCTCATCAACCACCGGGCCGCGACCGGCATTAATCAGGATGGCGCTGGGTTTCATCATCTTGAGCTGTGCAGCGCCAATCATATGATGTGTCTGCTCGGTCAGCGGCAGGCTGATGCAAACAAAATCACTCTCTTTCAGCAGCGTTTCAAGATCGCAGGCGCGTGCACCGAAGCGGGTTTCCGCCTCTTCATGCTGACGTCGTGCGTTGTAGAGGATATTCATGCCGAAACCGAAGTGTGCACGCTGCGCCAGCGCCAGGCCGATACGGCCCATGCCGAGAATACCCAGCGTTTTGTGATGCACATCGATACCAAAATGCTCTGGCCCGATGCTTTTCTTCCACTCACCACTTTTAACCCATTGATCCAATTCGGTGACGCGACGGGCGGTGCTCAGCACCAGTGCCATCATGGTATCGGCCACGGTTTCGGTCAGAACAGTTGGCGTGTGCATCAGCAGTACATTGCGCTGATTCAGTGCTTCAACATCGAAATTGTCATAGCCCACGGAAACGGTGGAGCAGGCGCGCAGTGCGGGCATCTTTGCCAGCAGATCACCATTGACTTTACCGCCTGAGCCGAGCAAACCTTCGGCTTGCGCAAACTGTGCGGCATGCTGCTGCACGGTTTCGGGGGAGACGTCATGCACTTCGGTGACGGTAAAATGGGCATCCAGTTTAGCGCGCAGATCGTCTGGCAGGCTCTTATAAAGAATCACAGCAGGTTTCATCATTTGCTCCCTGTAGAACGTGTGACGGGCGACCTGAGTCGCCCGGAAAAGTCATTTCTTACGCTTTCAGGCGTGTTTCGCCCCATGAATCGGTGCTGCCTTGTTCTCGGCGGGCTTGACGATTAACGTCAGCCACACCGACACCAGCAGCGCGGCACCCATAAAGATGTAAGAGGCGGCAGGACTGCCGGTTGCGCCATTAAGATAGCCTACAATCCACGATCCGATGAAGGAACCGAGTGCGCCCATGCTGTTAATGAGTGCCATGGCACCGCCGGCAACATTGCGTGGCAGCATTTCAGTAATCAAGGCGAAGAACGGGCCGTAAGGGGCATACATCGCGCCACCGGCAATCACCAGCAAGGCATACGACAGCCAGAAGTGGCTGGAGCCGACCAGATAGGAGCCGATGAACGCCAACGCCCCAATCAGCAGCAGTGGCCAGACAAACCGCTTACGGTTCTGCATTTTGTCAGATGCCCACGACACCACGACCATCGCAATGGTCGCCACCAGATAAGGCACCGCCGACAGCCAGCCCGCTTCTACCATGCCCATCTGCGTGCCGTTGCGCAGAATCGAAGGCAGCCACAGTACGAAACCGTACACGCCAATGCTCCAGGCAAAATATTGCATGCACAGAATGATCACGTTGCGATTACGGAAGGCTTCGCCATAGTTGCGCACCGCTTTGATGCCTTCCTGCTCTTTCTGCAACTGCGCCTGCAGGGCAGATTTCTCGTCGTCGCTCATCCATTTGGCTTGTGCTGGCTTGTCCTGCACCAGGAACCACCAGGCCACGGCCCAGATCACCGCCGGGATACCTTCGAAGATAAACATTTCACGCCAGCCGAAAGCATTAATCAGATAGCCGGAAACCACCGACATCCACAACACTGTGACCGGATTACCAAGGATCAGGAAGGTATTGGCGCGCGAGCGTTCCGATTTGGTGAACCAGTTGCTGATGTAAATCAGCATTGCCGGCATCACCGCCGCTTCCACCACGCCGAGCACAAACCGAATCGCGGCCAGCATTGGAATGTTGCTCACCACGCCGGTTAACGAGGCACAGCCGCCCCACAAAATCAGGCACCAGAAAATCAACTTCTTCACGCTGCGGCGTTCGGCATACACCGCGCCGGGGATCTGGAAGAAGAAATAGCCAAGGAAGAACAGGGCACCCAGCAGCGATGACATGCCTTTGGTGATGCCAAGATCGTCATTAATCCCTGCGGCAGAGGCGAAGCTAAAGTTCGCCCGGTCCAGATACGCCAGACTGTAGGTGATAAACACGATGGGCATGATAAACCACCAGCGTTTTGGCGCGATTGTCTGCGATTTCATGGGTGACTCCTCTGTTTTGAGGCGGGCACATTCAATGGATGCGCCTCGAAATATTCGGGTTGTGTAGAGACAGACTGTTTCACCAGGTACACATCAATGCGTACCCTAACTGCAGGGTTGCCAATCAAGGCAACCGCTTGATTAAAAATCGCCAAGCGCCGCGCGCGTCGGCAGCCCTTCACTGTCGCCCGCGACCTGAATCGCCAGCGAACCAATCTTGTTACCGCGCAGAATCGCCTGCGGCAGCGATTTGCCTTCCAGCAGTGCGCTGATCAGGCCCACGGCAAAACCATCGCCCGCGCCCACGGTATCCACCACGTTATCGACGAGAATCGGTGCGACATTGCCCTTTTCACCGTCGGCGGTTTTGTACCAGGCGCCGTCGCAGCCGGTTTTGATCACCACCGCCCGTACACCTTTATCCAGATAGAAATCGGCGATGGCTTCTGGCTGACGATAGCCGGTCAGAATGAACCCCTCTTTCTCACCCGGCAGCACCCAGTCTGCGTACTCTGCCAGCAGATTCAGCTGCTTACGCATCTCCTCCTCGCTGCGCCATAACACCGGGCGCAAATTCGGATCGAAGGAGATGGTTTTGCCGCGCGAACGCATCTCTTTGGCCGCATGTTTGGTCAACTCAAGCGAGCTGTCGGAGAGGGCGGCGGCCACGCCGCTCAGGTGCAGGTGACGTGCGCCGCCGAAGTAATCCGCATCAAAATCCTGCGGCGAGAGATGGCTGGCAGCGGAACCTGCGCGGAAATATTCCACTTCAGGATCGGAACCGTCATCAACGCGCGACTTGAGCTGAAAACCGGTGCGATAGCGGCTATCCGTGGTCACACAGTGGTGATCGACCTTCTCTTTCTCCAGCTGTTGCAGGGTAAAACGGCCGAAACTGTCATCGCCGACACGGCTGACCCAACCGACCTGTAAACCGAGACGCGCCAGTCCGATGGCCACATTCAGTTCGGCACCGGCAATACGTTTGACGAAGCCCTCTGCGGCGGCGAGATCCCCACTTTGCTGAGCGATAAACATCGCCATCGCTTCGCCAATCGTGACCACATCTAGTTGCTTCATCATCGGCTCCTTACACTGCACGCAGCAGATCAACGTAATGGCGCGTCACGGCCAGCAGGTCTTCACCTTCGAGCGGGAATTCGATGCCGCGCGGCGCATCAGCAGGCAGTGCTTTCAGCAATGCGCGCCAGCGGCCGTCGGTGTCATCCAGCGCCACGGCACGGAAGCTCTCACCATGCGGCACTGCGGCTTTAACGTGAATGTAGCTGACGTAGCGGCTGAGCTGTGCTGCAGCCTGTAAGGCGTCTTCGTCGGTCCACTGCCAGTTACCCATGTCGAAGGTCATATCCAGCGGCAAGGCGGCATCACAGGTACGATGGAAGAAGGTTTGCATCGGGGCCAGTTTGCTGTCTGGCGTTTGATCATTTTCCACCACCACGGTCACTGGCGATGCGGCCAGTACCTCAACCAGCGAAGCGTCGCTGAGATCGACAAAGTGCCCGAGGGCGATTTTCAAACGCTTAGCGCCCATCTGCTCCGCTTCCAGCAGGAACTGTCCCAGACGAGGGTTAAGCGAGCCGTCCTCCAGCCACAGGGCTTCCGGCACCGAGTAGCTGGCGCTGAGCTGTTGCTGAGCAATGGCTTTATTCAGCGAATGCAACTGCAGCAGGTCGTCTTCACTGAATAGCTCACGACGGATTTCCACACCATCCGCGCCAGCGGCTTTGATCAGCGGCAGCAGAGCGGCCTGGCCACCTAATTCAGCGACTTTGTGCGTGCCGTAGGCGGCGGTGACCACGATGATTTCCGGATGTGCCATGTTGTCTCTCCATTGAACTGGGAAGGATGCGGTCAGAGCCGCCCGTTGTCTTAAAATCGATGTCTTAAAAAAAACCTAAATGGAACCGGTTCCAAATGAAAGGAAGAGAGTGTGGAATTATGATCCTGCTCACGAAGTGAGCCAGAGAAAGGGGAATTAGCGCAGCGGCTGGCTTGAGCCGCGCACAATCAACTCGCCGGGGAAAACCTGCTCGCTAATCGGCTGTTCGTTGCCGTCAATGCGCGCGATCACCTGTTCCAGCGCCGCATAACCAATTTGCCAGGTGGGCTGTTTCAGGGTGGTGATGCCCACGCCTGCCAGTGCGGCCCACTCCAGCTCATCAAAACCGAGCAGGCCGATGGTTTCCCCCCAGCGCTGTTCGAGCCGCTGCAAGGCGCGCGCCACCTGCAAGGTCAGGGCACCGTTGGCGGCCATCACCGCGCAGCGTTTGTCACTGTGGCGTTGCTGGAATGCCCGCAGTACCTGCTCCAGCTGCTCTGGCTGGTGCAAGGGCACTTCGGCGTTTTCCGCCATCACCCCGGCATGGGCTTTGCTGGTGTCATAGAAGGCGCCAAGGCGTTCACGGCGGGTGTTGACGCTGCCCAACGGTTCGCTGAGGAACAGCAGCGCATCGTAACCATTATCCAGCAGGTGCTGGGTGGCAATTTGCGCGGCTTCGGGATTATTCAGGCCAACCACATCGCAGGCGAAGTCAGGAATTTTGCGGTCGATCAACACCATCGGCAACATCGACTGCTGCAGGCGTTTCAACACCTCTTCGTGCATCCCCACCGCATTGACCACGATCCCCTCGACCTGATAACTGCTGAGCAATTGCAGATAATACTGTTCACGATCGACTTCGTTATTGGTGTTACACATCAGCAGCGTAAAACCCTGCGCGCGACAGGCCGCTTCAATGCCGCTCAGAACATCCACTGAATAGGGATTGGTAATATCCGCGATAATCAGGCCAATCAGCCGCGTGCGGCCACGCTTCAGTCCGCGCGCCATCTGGCTGGGACGATAATCAAGATCGGCAATCGCCTGTTCAATACGGGCTTTGAGATCGGGCGAAAGCAGATTCACTTCGCCATTGAGATAGCGGGAAACGCTGGTTTTACCGGTTTTTGCCGTACGGGCAACGTCACTGATTGTGGCTCGTGGCGGCCTGGTTTTCATTGCGTACACCTGAATAATAAAATCAGGCGAAGACTACCACAGCACGGCGCACACGCAATCATTGTGCATCAGAAGTGAGGCGCAACATCGGTTGCCACAGCGTCTGGAGTTCCTCGAGCGGTGCACCTTCCAGCAGTTGCAGCACCATCTCGGCCACGCGTTCGCCAATGCGCTGCTGCGATAGTTGCAGAATCGCGTTCACCGGCTGATCGATAATGGAGTCATGCGGCAAGCCATCATAGACGTACAGTGGGATCGCCCGCGCACCGCTTAAACGGTCGGCCTGCTGCAGCGCGATGGCCGCGCCTTCACCCAGCGGCGCACAATCCGTGATGATGGCTTGAGGCGCGATATCCTGCGCCAGCCAGCGCTGCGTTTGCTGATAACCGGCACGACGCGTCATCGGTAGCGCGGCCAGCATCGTCGGCGCGATAGGCGGTTGATGCTGTGTGAGGGCATCGATAAAGCCGTGGCGACGATCGAGGATATACGTGCAGGGCTCGTTGCCGCCAAGATAGGCAAGCCGCGTCAGCCCTTGTTGCAGGCAGTGTTCAGCGGCCAGCAAGGTACCTGCATGATTATCGTAATCAAACCAGGCATAAGGTTGCGGCAGCTGGCTGCGGCCCAGCGTGAGAAAGCGATAGCCTTTCTGCTGCAAACGCTGCAGACGGATATCATGCGGTTGGGTATGGGTGAGAATCAGCGCATCCAGCGCGCCACTGCGCAGCAAGCGCATCAGCGTGCGGTGCTTATCCTGCGGTTTATCCGGCAGAATCATCAGATCAATGTCATGCTGAGCAAGGCGCTGATCCAGCGTCAACAGCATTTCACTGTAGTAACTATCATTCAAAGAGGCGGTGCTGACCGGGAAAACCAGCCCGACGGCATTGGCGCGGCCGGTTTTCAGACGGCGTGCGGCATCATTCGGACGATAGCCGCGTGAAGTGGCTTCTTCTTCAATACGTTTACGCGTGGCGGCCGCAACATCATCATAGCCATTTAGCGCACGACTCACGGTGGTAACAGAGAGGCCGAGGGCAGCGGCAATGGCTTTGAGCGACATGATGACGTTTCCCACTGATCAAATTTTGATCACGCTAGCATAAAGTATTTCACGGCTCTATTGGTTGACGGTTATAGAGCGTTATCTGATACAAAAAGCGTCAATTGCGGTGTAAAAACGTGCGGAAAAGCCGATCTGCAGAAACAGATCGGCGAGCGGGATTAACCCAGTGGACTCAGCGTGATCTCGACGCGGCGGTTTTGTGCTTTACCCGCTTCGGTGCTGTTGCTGGCCACAGGATTATCCGGGCCCATGCCCTGCGTGCGCAGACGGTTCTGGGCTACGCCTTGCAGAATCAGGCCGCTGGCCACGCTATCCGCACGTTGTTGCGACAGACGCATATTCAGCGCGCGCGTACCGGTGCTGTCGGTGAAGCCCACCACATTGACGGCGGTTTTAGGATACTCTTTCAGCACCATTGCGACACCTGTTAACGTATTGGCGCCTGCCGGTTTCAGGTTGCTGCTATTGGAGTCAAAGGTAACGTTATTCGGCATATTCAGCACGATGTTATCGCCCTGACGCGTCACGCTAACGCCAGTCCCGCGCATTTTGTCGCGCAGCTTCGCTTCTTGCACATCCATGTAATACCCGACGCCACCGCCCAGTGCAGCACCGGATGCGGCGCCAATCAGCGCGCCTTTGCCGCGATCTTTCTTCGACGATGACAACACGCCAACACCTGCACCCAGCACGGCACCTAAGCCCGCGCCGATGCCGGATTTCCCGGCCTGCGATTCGCCGGTATAAGGATTGGTGGTACAACCGGACAGCACAACGCTGCCGCTGAGTAACAAGGCCAGCGTCAAACTACGCTTTTTCATTGAAAATCCCTCACAAAGTCACACGGGGAAAATGCCCCAAAACGGCACTATTATGCCGTTCAATAATGGGGAAATGCGTGAGGGTCAGTCTTAAAGTGTAAAGATTTGCTTTAAAGATTATCGGGATGGCAGAAACAGCTGGTTTGATGATCGTTAATCAGCCCGCACGCCTGCAAAAATGAATGGCAGGTTGTCGGACCGACGAATTTAAAACCACGCTTCTTTAACGCTTTAGAGAGCGCAATGGCAGGCTCGGAGGTGGTGGGCGCCAGCTTGTAATCGGCGAAACGGTGCAAAATCGGCTGATTATCGACAAATGACCAGACAAAGCGTGAAAAGTCTTCGCCTTCCGCTTCCAGCGCCAGCATGGCTTTGGCGTTATTGATGATCGCCTCCAGCTTGCCGCGATGACGGATTAATCCGCTGTCCTGCAGCAAGCGCAGCATGTCTGCCTCATCCATCAACGCCACGGCCTGAGGATCAAATTCGTGGAACGCGCGACGATAGTTCTCACGTTTCTTGAGCACGGTGATCCACGATAAACCCGCCTGTTGCCCCTCAAGGCAGATCATTTCAAATAAGGCTCGCTTATCAGTTTGCGGCACGCCCCACTCATTATCGTGGTACGCAAGATAGAGCGGATCCTGTGTTACCCAGCCACAACGTTGCATATTACTCTCCCTAAGCATGAGGAAAATACAGTTAATCCCTTGACGTATTACAGAATCGATTAATAGTTAATCAATGGGTGCCGATAATCAATAAACCTGAATCTTAACGCCCGTTTCCTTTCTGGCTCGTCAGGAGTCTTTCATGTTGCAGAAAAGTCAGCGGACAGGCCAGCACAATCTCATGCTGGCTTTTGGCAGTGTGTGGCTGTTATTTACGGCGGTGCCGGCTTACGCCTGGGATGAATCGGGCGCGGATTATGTGCCGGATTACAATGCGATACTTGCTGAAAAGATTTCCAGTAATCACCTGATGTTGACAGAAGATCGTGACATCAGCCTGATGGATGCCGCGCTGAATTCACCGGATGAGAGCGCCATGGTGTTGCACAGTGAAAAAGCCAGCGTGGGGAATGCCCCATTTGCTAACCGCTATTCGGCAGGCTGGCAGATGCCGATGAGTGCGACGCTGCGCACCGGTCCGGTGGCGCAATTCGCGGTGGATGATTCGCGAGTGAGTTGCCCGAAGTGTGAATTTGTCGATGGCAATCGCGCCGGGCATATTGCCTCACTGGGCTGGCGCGTTGATTCCACCCTTGACTGGATTTCACCCTGGGCACAGGTTAGCTACAGCCATCAATTGAGTGATGAAAACGCGTCATCGCTGCGCGATCGCCCCGAGGAGATCGGCCATGAAAGCAACTGGGTCGATGTCAGCGTGGGGGCCAATGTGCCGTTTGGGCAAAATATGGCGGCTTTCGCCTCCTTCTCGCAAACCGGTGCGGTGATCAGCGGCGAACAGTTTATTTACAGCCTTGGCGTCAGCGCCAGCTTCTAAATCCTGCGCGATCCATCGCGTTAAAACAGGTACACTGACCGCTTAGCGCTAAACCTATAGGCGCTCCGGGTTGGTCAACGTCAGGTTTCTTCATGTCAGTTAAAATCTTATCTTCAACGCTGGTGGGGCTGGATGGCTTTTGCCAGGATCCGCTTGCCGTGTTGCAGCAGGCCGATAACGGCGTGCTGGCGGTGCTGCACAACAATGCGCCCGCTTTTTATGCGCTGACACCGCAGCGTCTGGCACAGTTGCTGGCGCTGGAAGCCGCAGCGCAGCAGCCAAATGATGTCACGCTGGATGACAGCCTGTTCCATACCGATGCGGCACCGATCGCCACACCGGTGGGCAAGTTTGCCATGTACGCGGGCTGGCAGCCGGATCACGATTTTCAGCGACAGGCCGCCATCTGGGGTGTGGCGCTGAGTGAACCGGTAACGGCGGCCGAACTGGCCACCTTTGTGGCTTACTGGCAGGCCGAAGGCCGACTGTTCCATCATGTGCAGTGGCAGCAGAAACTGGCGCGCAGCGTACAAATGAACCGCGCTGCCAACGGTGGTCAGCCCAAGCGCGATATCACCCAGATCAGCAATACTCAATATGATATTCCCGATGGATTCCGAGGTGAGTGATGAAAACGCCGAACGATCTTTTCAGTCGCCTGAAAAAATTTATGCCTGCGGATGTGCAGCCGAAATTTAAAAACGGTGAAGAGCTGCTGGCGTGGAATCAGGAGCAGGGCCGTCTGCGCTCTGAAGCCATCGTGCGCGAAAACCGCGCCATGAAAATGCAGCGCATCATGGGGCGTTCTGGTATCCGTGAGCTGCACATGAACTGCTCGTTTGATAACTATCGTGTCGAGAATGATGGTCAGCGCAAAGCACTCGCGCTGGCGCGGGAGTATGCCGCCGGGTTCGACAACAGCATCGCCAGCTTCGTGTTTTCAGGCCGCCCTGGCACCGGAAAAAACCATCTGGCCGCCGCCATTGGTAACGACCTCATTCTGCGTGGCAAAAGCGTATTGATTGTTACCGTGGCCGATTTGATGTCGAGCATGAAAGGCACCTTCAGCGGTGGTAGCGACATCACTGAAGAGCGCTTGCTGCAGGATCTCAGCCATGTGGATCTGCTGGTGATCGATGAGATCGGCATGCAGAGCGAATCCCGCTACGAAAAAGTGATCATCAATCAGATTGTCGATCGTCGCTCATCGTCAAAACGCCCAACCGGCATGTTGTCGAATCTGGACCCGGCGGGAATGAACGGCTTATTAGGCGAGCGCGTGATGGATCGTATGCGTCTCGGCACCAGTTTGTGGGTGCGCTTCGATTGGGAAAGCTATCGCAGCCGTGTACGCGGTGATGAGTATTGAGTCAGGTGGGCGCGCGATGAAAGCAGCCGGTAAAGGCCCCGCATTACTTCGATTAAACAACCTTAAGCGCGTGATGACGCAACTGCGTAGCACGCGTATTACTTCCCGCCAGGATATCGCGCTGGCGCTGCAGCTGAGTAAAAACACCGTTTCCCTGATTGTGGATGATCTGCTGGCGCAGGGCCTGATTCACGAACTCGGCCCGGTGAGCGTGGCAGCGGCCGGACGCCCAAAAATCGAAATTTCGCTACGCGCGGAAAAGCTAAAAAGCGCCGGCATCATGGTGGAGCGCAACGCCATTCACTGGCGCGTCTGTGATTATTTCTCGCAGGTGATTGCGGAACAAACCTGGCAAACGGCGACTGCTGATCCCGAGCAGCTGCTGCATGAGCTGGAGGAAGTGTGCCAGACCTTGCACGCCGCGCATCCTGAACTGCTGGGCATCGCCGTAGGCTTTCCCGGTATCATCGATCCACAGCGTGGCCGGGTGCACTTTTCCGCCCATCTTGGCTGGCAGGATGTCGATGTTTTGACGCCGCTGGTCAGCGCCTGCCGTTTGCCGCTGCGCATTATGCATAACGTCAAAGCCGCTGCGCTGCTCTCGGTGGAGCAACTCGATCTGGATAGAGCACAGAGCCATTTTTATCTGCGTATCGGTGAAGGGGTTGGCGGCTCGCTGGTAGAGCAGGGTGAAGTGTTTGTCGGCAGCAGCTGGACAGCAGGGGAGATTGGTCATTTGCAGGTGCAACCCAAAGGGTTGCGTTGTAGCTGTGGACGTTCAGGCTGCCTGGAAACGCTGATCAGTCAGCCCGCGATTCAACAGCAGTTGGGGCAGCGTAAAACAGGTCTGCGCTGGCAGAACGCCGCCAGTGAACCGCAAATCTCAAGTGAGGTGATGGCGCTAACCGGTCAACATTTGGGCCACGCCCTGAGCCATGTGATGCAACTGGTGAACCCGGCGAGCATCATTATTGATGGGCCGTGGAATACGCATCCTGCCTTTATCCAGGCGGTTGAAGAAACGGCGCAGGCCAGCACGCTGGCCTTTACCTTCTCCCACACGCAGCTGCATTTCCTGCCGCAGCGTATTGATCCTGCCAACGGTTTGGCGCTGGCCGTGATTGAGCAATATGAGCGCGCCATCTCTTAGGCGCGCCCTCATCACACCCTCTTAATGCCGTGGAATATCAAACGACTCGCTGGACTTGGCCGGCGAGGTGCTCTGCGGCAGTTCCGCTTCGACGTTAAACTTCTCCAGCACCAGCCCATGAATTTTCTCCAGCGACACGCCCGCGGTCTCTGGCAGGTAGCGGAAGGTAAAGAAGTACATTCCCAGAGAGAAAATCGCGAACAGCAACAGAGGGAAGCCACCGTGGAACAGATCCAGCAGCATCGGGCTGCTGTTCATGATCGGGAAAGTACTGCTGATCACAAAGTTCGCCAACGACATGGCACAGATGGAAATCCCGACGCAAATCGAACGAATTTCGGTAGGGAAGATTTCGCCCAGCACGGTCCAGACAATCTGGCCCCAGGTCATGCCGAAGAAAATCATATAGGCAAACAGACCCACCACCGCCAGCATACCCGGCAGGTGATAATAGAAGGCGATGAACGAGTAAGCGAGGCAAATGCAGGAGGTGATGGCCCCCAGCAGCAGCAGCTTACGACGGCCAATTTTATCAATCACCATCATGCCCGCCAGCACGCCAATAAACTGACAAATCGACAGCCAGAAGGTCTGCAGCAACGCTGAATCGGTGCTGCCCGCCACGTTCTTCAGCAATGTCGGGCCGAAGTATTGAATCACGTTAATGCCGCTGATTTGGTTACCGACCGCCAGACCGATACCGATCACCAGCAGCGGAATGGTGGTTTTATCCAGACGCAGGCGCGATTTATGTTGGTGTGCAGTTTTGTCTGAGAACGAGTGTTTGATTTCATTGAACACGCTCTCGGCATGCTCGCGATTGGAAATTTTGGTCAGCGTATCCAGCGCTTCATCGTATTTGCCCTTGAGCACGTTCCAGCGCGGAGATTCCGGGATAAAGGCGATGAAGAAGATGAACAGCGCACAGGGCACCAGTGCCGTAGCCAGAATGTAACGCCAGCCCATGTTGATCATCACCTCGGGCAGCGTCGATTTGGTGATGAAGTAGTTGGTCAGTAACACCACCGATTGTCCACCGACACAGCATACCGCATAGAGTGCAGTGGTACGGCCGCGAAACTTCGACGGCGACAGTTCCGCGAGGTAAATCGGCGAAATCACCGAGGCAAGGCCAATCGCCAGTCCACCAATGATACGGAACAGCACAAACACCGTGAAGTTGTGGGCGATCGCCGTTCCGATCACCGAAACGGTGAACAGCAGCGCGGTAATGGCGAGCGATTTTTTGCGTCCGAGTTTGTCGCTCAGGCGGGGGGCGATAAAGCATCCCACTAAGCTACCCAGCAGAATGTTGGAAACAGCCCAGCCGGTTTCAGCCGGGGTTAACTGGAAATATTCACTTAAAGGTTCGATTGCACCGGAGATAATAGAAGAGTCATAGCCCATCAGCAGTCCGCCAAATGCCGCGACGGTACAGCAGAGAATGACATACTTCATGTTGTAGCGTTTTTGCCTGGTATCCATTGTTATAGCCCCTTGTCTCTACGGCCTGAACGTTACGTGTTCAGAAAGAGGAGTGGTGTAGGTTATCGATGTTCAGCGTTGTTCACTCAAGGTCATCGCTTTGGAATATATGTTCTAAATGATGGTTTTTGGATCATTTTTTCCAGGAATTGTGAAGGGTGTTGCGAAAATTGCTGATGGCAACATTCACGCCAGGGCCATATTTGGCTGAAATGATAGGTTTTTTATCAGGCGTGATTGGCGCAACATGACGTTTCTTGTTTTTTCTTGCAACGGTGTGAAATTTTTATTCTGTAACGCAACCCTGATTTCTCTTTCTGAGAGCGGTTAAGCGTGGGTTTCATTTTTTGCCGGGCAACGGGCATAATACGTTGATTGACAGGCCATCTTTGCGGACGTCGCAATGAAAACGCAGCGCATCACTCTGGACGATATTGCTACCCTGGCGGGCGTCACCAAAATGACGGTGAGCCGTTATTTACGTACTCCGGAAAAGGTTAAAACGGAAACGGCGGAGAAAATCGCCAGCGTCATGACTGAAATCGGCTACGTCCCCGATAGCGACAACACCAGCTCAACCAAACAAAACCCGCCGCGCATCGGCGTGCTGGTGCCCTCGTTTAATAACCAAATTTTTGCCGATCTGCTGGCGGGCATTGAGTCAGTCACCAGTGCACACGGCTATCAGACGCTGGTGGTCAACTACGACTACAATGCCCAGCGTGAAGAGGAGCAGATCGCCACGGTGCTGGCGTTTAACATCAAAGGGCTGATCCTCACCGAATCGGTGCACACGGTGCGCGCCGAGAAATACCTCAATGCTGCCAATATTCCGGTGGCGGAAGTGATGGGGCTGACGGAGGCCAGCGGGCGGATCAACGTCGGTTTTGACAACTATCGCGCCGGTTACGATATGACCTCAATGCTGCTGGCCAGCGGCAAACAGCGCGTCATCTATTTTGGTTCGATGTCCGATCGCCGCGATGAGCAGCGCTATGCGGGTTATCGTGATGCAGTGGAAGCGGCGGGCTTCCCGGCGGGAAGAATTGTGCCGAACAAGGTCTCTTCAGTCTCGATTGGTACGGGCATGATGACGCTGGCACGCCAGCTCTATCCGGAAATGGACGCGATTCTCTGCACCAATGATGATTTGGCTGTCGGCGTATTGCAGGAGTGTCAGGCCGCCGGGATTGCCGTGCCACAGACGATGGCGATTGCCGGTTTTCACGGGCTGGAGATTGGTCAGGCCACCACGCCGCGTTTAGCCAGCGTGATCACGCCACGTTTTGAGATGGGTAAAGTCGCCACCGAGATTGTGCTGAAGAAGATTAACCAGCAGCCGACTATCGAACAGGTGAATCTGCATTATCGACTTTCGATGGGAGCGACTATCTAGACGGATCATTCAGACAGGATAAATTGTTGCTACCGGGTGGCTTTGCTAAAGTGTCGTGAACTTTAGAGGAATGATCCATGCCCCGCGACAACCGAATGTCCCGCTCACTGCACGCCTTAATTCATCTTGATCGGCACGTTAAACGCGCCACCTCGGAAGCGATGGCGAAGATGTTGGGCACCAATCCGGTGGTGGTACGCCGCATGATGTCCGGCCTGCGCGAAAAAGGCTATGTGGTGTCGGAGAAGGGGCACGGCGGCGGTTGGGAGCTGCGGGTGGAACTCAGCGCGATTACGCTACTGGATGTGTATCAGGCGATTGGGTCGCCTGCGCTGTTCAGCATCGGGCCTGCTGCCGATCCTTCGCCGTGTTTAGTTGAACATGCGGTCGATGAGCGTCTGGATCAGGCGCTTAATGAAGCGGAAGTGCTGCTGCTTCAACGTTTTAGCCATATCACCGTGGCTGATATTGCCGATGATTACCTCAAGAAAATGGCAAAACTGGGGCTGGAATCTGAGCCCCATCCGCTGTGCAGTGAATAACCTCAATCCTGCTTCTGCAAAGTGATCTGCGCATTGTGCTTCATCACATGCGTGGTGACTGCTGCCTGGAACACCTTGAACATCAGACCGTTGATAAAAGTGGTCAGGGTTAAGGTAATGAACGCCGTCATCACCCAATCAACGAGTGCCATATCGCTGTGCAATAGCGCAGGGCGATAAATCACCATGCCCGCCAGCACCGTCCAATGGCTCATGCAGTAAAAGCAGTGGAACAGATGGCCGAGTAGCGCGTGCTTTTTGGCGGTCCATGCACGCAGGCCGGCAAACAACTCGGTTTGGGTAAGGGTCATCGCGATACTGGCCGCTGCCAGGGCTATCGCGACACAAATTCCCACGTCTGAAGTGATCCAACTATTCATACATTCTCCTGTCAGGCATTTATCATGTAACTTACAATATTACATGATAGTGCCAGCTGCAAGCGCTGAGCTCGAATGATACGTGCGCAAGTTTGGCGAGATATCGTTATTTATTGGCTTTAACGCTAAACATAGCCAGCTGAGGCTTTTTTATAATGCTGATGATTGTTAATCCGCCATCAGGAGGAAAGATGGATATTCAGGCAGCCTGTATGCATCAACTGATGCTCTGGATCGAAGACAACATTGAACAGCGACTGACGCTGGAGACCGTGGCGCGTCGGGCTGGTTACTCGCAGTGGCATCTGCAACGTATGTTCCGCCACCATACTGGTATTGCGCTGGGCAGTTATATTCGTGAACGAAAACTCACGGCATCGGCGATTGCCTTAATGAACGGCCATATGCCGCTGATGGAGATTGCGATTAAGTATGGCTTTGAGTCTCAACAGACATGGTGCCGCACTTTCCGTCGCATGTACGATCTGCCGCCCGGGGCGTTTCGTCGCAAATATCATCACAGCCTGCCAGCGATCGATGGGCCTACGAGTCTTCTGATACTGCAACCGCAGACGCGTCAGGCGGCGTAAAGTATTTGCCGGGCGTGGAACCAAAGGCGCTGCGAAACGCGCTGATGTAACTGCTCACGCTATCAAAGCCGACCTGCCACGCCACCTGCTGCACACTTTTGCCGTCGGCCAGCCCTTCCAGTGATTTCAACAGTCGCGAGACCTGGCGATAGCGCGACAAGCTCATGCCCACTGCGCTGGCCCAATGACGGCTCAGGCTGCGTGGACTGAGTCCCGCCCACTGTGCCAGTTCGGGTCCGGTGCGCGTGTCCGCCGGATTGTCCATCAGCAGGCGCGCAATCTGCCGCAGACGCGGCTCTTCGGGGAGCGGCAGAGTCAGAGCATGCTCGGTGGACTCATATAACTCATCAAGAAAAACATCGCATAATCGGTTGTAGCGATCGCTGCCCCAGCTATCCGGCGACAAACTTGCCAGCCGCTCAGCCAGCGGTTCCAGCACCGAAGGGCAGGAGAGCAGTACGGGATGTTTAGGCAAGGGTGCGCTAAGGGCTTCATCCACTAACACCGTCCAGCCAAGTACACGACCTGGCCCGATAATCGCGTGTTCGAAGTGCGGCGGAATCCAACCCACCAGGCGCGGTGGATTGGCGAAGATGCCCGACGGCGTGTTGACCGTCATCATGCCCTGCTTCAGACAATAAAGCTGCCCGGCGGCATGGCTGTGAGTGCGGCTTTCGCGATCCAACTGCTTGGACAACGCCGCCGCGATCACTTTGGGTGCATTGGGTTGCAGCAGTTTTTTGCGCAGCTCATCCGCACGCGGATCGCCGGAGAAGGTGAGGTTGTCAGTGGGATGGATGAGCATGGGCTAGCCTTTGGTGTCCTTTTTCCACTTCAGCAGACTCAAAATCTCCTTTTCCCCTTCCGCCTCTTTCAAACGGCGCTGCTGTTCGGCGAACTGGCTGTATTCAGCATGAGCTTTTTCATCGGCGGCTTTCTTGCTCACTGAACCTGTGCCTTGCAGCACATCGCGATCGTTGAACTGGAGAAACTGGTCGAGCTTATTTTGCCAGTCATGCAGGAAAATCTGTTGCCGCCGACGCGCCTGATCTTCGGCAAAATCGAGCCACATGGTGACAACGCGGTTGAGTTCACTGACCTCTTCACTATTGAGGTAGTTTTTTGCCACTGTGACATCGCTTTTACGCACGTCTTCATTTTTGAAGCTGGTGAGACCCATATTGGGCTGGGCTGCGTCAGCACGTTGATGAATCAGTTCGGCGGCGGTGTGCCCGGTACAAGCAAAGTGCAGTTTATTCTGGATGGTTTGAAAGAACTGGGTGGTCTCTTTCAATGAAGGCAGGTAATCAGCAGCCAGGGCAAAAATCTCTCGCACACGTAAGTAAACGCGACGTTCACTGGCGCGGATATCGCGAATGCGTTCCAGCATCTCATCGAAGTAATCCGGCACTGCAGATGTGCCAACCGGCGGATTTTTCAGCCGCTGGTCATCCATCACAAAGCCTTTCACCAGAAATTCCTGCAGCGTTTGCGTTGCCCACTGGCGGAACTGGGTGCCGCGCGGGGAGCGGACGCGATAGCCGATGGCGAGGACCACGGGCAGACTGTAGTGAAGCGTATTGCGGTTTACCTGCCGTGAACCTTCTAAACGAACTTGTAAGTAAGCCTTACAGGTTGCGTTTTGTTCAATTTCACCTTCTTCGTAAATAGCTTTGATGTGTTGCGTGATGGCTTGTGGCGTGACCTGATAAAGGCTGGCTAACGTTGCCTGAGATAACCATAGCGTTTCGTTTTCAAAGCGGCATTCAATACGCACGGTTCCATCATCACTGGCAAACATAATGAACTCGCCCGCTGGGGATGGGATGGCGTGATCTTCTGACATGCTTCCTCCGCTTTGCTCTGCCTCAGGATCGATGGCTTAGTATGCCAGAGGTGGGCAGGGAGGTTCATTAGCGGAATGGGTAAAGGGTATGTGATGGATGTGGCGGAAGATCACAGGAGTCGAACCTGCCCGGGACCGCTGGCGGCCCCAACCGGATTTGAAATCCGGCCGCCTCACCGGAGACGACGATCTTCCTTTGAAGATGCCGCGCAATTATAGCCACAACCCATCGCAAAATCTTGATCTTACTCGTGCGCTACAGCACGTTCTCACGCTCTGGTATGACGCGTCGCCGTGCAGAGGTGATGTAATACTTCTCCTCAGGCTACAGTTATGATTTCTCACTGCATCAGGAGCTGAACATGGTTATCGGGATCGATTTAGGCACCTCTGGCGTCAAAGTGGTGTTGCTGGATGCGCAAGGTCAGGTCATCGCGGTGGAGACGTCGCCGTTGCAGGTGTCGCGCCCGCAGCCGTTGTGGAGTGAGCAGGATCCCGAGAGCTGGTGGAAGGCTACGGATAGGGCGATGCAGGCACTGGCACAGCAGCACGATCTCAGCCAGGTGAACGCGATTGGCCTGAGCGGCCAGATGCACGGCGCCACCTTGCTGGATGCCAAAAATCAGGTGTTGCGTCCCGCCATCCTGTGGAACGACGGGCGCAGCAGCGAGCAGTGTCATGAGCTGGAACGGCGCGTACCGGACTCTCGTCAAATCACCGGCAACCTGATGATGCCGGGCTTTACCGCACCCAAGCTGCTATGGGTGCAGCAACACGAACCGGAGGTGTTCGGGAAGGTGGCGAAAGTCCTGCTGCCCAAGGATTACCTGCGCTGGTGTATGAGCGGCGACTTCGCCAGCGACATGTCCGATGCAGCGGGCACGATGTGGCTCGACGTCGCAAAGCGCGACTGGAGCGATGTCATGCTCAGCGCCTGCGATCTCAACCGCAACCAGATGCCTGCACTTTATGAAGGCAACCAGATCACCGGAACCTTATCACCTGACGTTGCCGCACGCTGGAAGATGAACGCGGTGCCGATCGTGGCGGGCGGCGGGGATAACGCCGCGGGCGCAGTGGGTGTCGGTATGGTGGCGCCGGGCCAGGGCATGCTGTCGCTCGGCACTTCTGGCGTCTATTTCCTGGTCAGCGACGGTTACCTCAGCAACCCGCAGCGTGCGGTACACAGTTTTTGCCATGCGCTACCCAACCGCTGGCATTTGATGTCGGTGATGCTGAGTGCCGCATCCTGCCTTGACTGGGCCGCCGCGCTCACCGGCTGTAAAGACGTGCCTGAGCTGCTGGCGGAAGCGGAAAAAGCCAGCCGTGAAGCCGCACCGATCTGGTTCCTGCCTTATCTCTCCGGTGAACGCACTCCGCATAACAATCCGCAGGCGCAGGGCGCCTTCTTTGGTTTAACTCATCAGCATGGTCGCCCTGAGCTGGCACGCGCGGTGCTGGCCGGGGTAGGCTTTGCGCTGGCTGAAGGCATGGAAGCGGTGCACGAGTGCGGGGTGCAACCCCAAACGGTGATGCTGATTGGCGGCGGCGCGCGCAGTGCTTACTGGCGGCAAATGCTGGCGGATATCAGCGGATTAACCATGGATTATTGCCACGGCGGCGAAGTGGGCCCGGCGCTGGGTGCGGCACGTCTGGCGCAGCTGGCCATCGATCCACAGAGCGAGTGGCCCGCGCCAGAGTTGGTACAGCGGCATCAACCCAATGCGGCTCGTTATCAGGCTTATCAGCCGCAGCGCGAGAAGTTTGCGCAGCTGTACCAGCAGCTCCAACCGCTGATGTCCTGATTCGGTTGGATGATGGCCGGATTCGGTCGTGGCTTTGACTTTTATTCGGCTATGATGAGCCATTCAGGCTATGTTGTATGGCCTGAATTGTCCCTGGCACTCGCCCGTGATCAGCAGGAGAGGATAGCCAAAAAGGCTGAGACAGCAGCAAAGTGACCTCAGCCCGCGAACGGTTCTCCTCTGCCATGCCGAGGTGGAGAGCTAAACACATCACCAAACCTGGAGCCTTTGATGCCGCAGCCCGTCTATTTTCTGGTTCTTCCTGGCGTGATGGCGCTCGACCTCACTGGCCCGGCGGAAACCCTGCAACTGGCGGATGGCTTTTTTGCCTTGCACTACATCGGCCCGCAAGTCAGCGTGCGCTGCTCCACCGGCATGACGATCGCGGATATCGCGCCGTTGCCCGATAGCCTGCCCGATAACAGCCTGCTGGTGGTACCCGGCGTGAATGACTCCAAAGTCTGGTTCGATACGGCACCTGCTGCTGCCGCGCGCGACTGGCTACGCTCACAACAGTCCGTCATCCAGTCTAAACGCATCACATTAGTCTGCATCTGTTCCGGTGCACTGCTCTCGGCGCAGGCTGGATTATTGAATGGGGTTCAGTGCACCACTCACCACGATGTGTTACCGCGACTGAAAGCCGCCGCACCGGCTGCGTTAGTGAAAGATAATCGCGTGTTCGTGGAAGATCATGGCATCTGGACCAGCGCGGGCATCACGGCGGGCATTGATCTGGCATTGCATCTGATCAATCGACTGTGCGGTGCACCGCAGGCGCTAAAAGTGGCGCGGGAAATGGTGGTATGGTTCCGGCGTTCCGGTGACGATCCACAACTGTCGCCGTGGCTGCGCTATCGAAATCACCTGCATCCGGCGATTCACCGCGCACAGGACGTGATGATCGCCCATCCCGAACACGACTGGTCGCTCACCATGCTGGCCGAGCGTGCACACGTCAGTGAACGTCACTTAACGCGCCTGTTTCGCCAGCATCTTGGCATCAGCGTGCGTGAATACCATGAACAGCTGCGTTTGGTGATTGCGCGCCAGCGTCAGCAGCAGGGCGAAGCGGCGGAGAAAGCTGCGCTGGCGGCCGGATTCTCCTCGGCACGCCAGCTGCGTCGCGCGCATCAGCGCTGGGACGATCAGCTCACCAGATGATATTTATCCACGCGTTTTAGCAGCACGGCCAGCAGCAAGCTGCCGATCAGCGTGATGCCAAATACCCACGGCAGATCCAGCCACGGACGTGACATATCGTCGTAATGATTGGTGCGCAAATAGTGGATAAACAGCGCGTGAAAGCCATAAATCGGCAGTGAGTAGCGCGAAATCGTTGCCAGCATCGGCAGCGTGCGGCTGTTCAGCACATTCTTGAACAGCACCAGCAAGCTGATGGCGGCGATAAACACCAGCGGACCGCAGTAGAGATACCAGGTGTCGTTGAACGCGCCGTTGATTTTCAGCATCTGCTTCGTGCCGAGCGTAATGCCAATCCAGCAGGCGATAAAGCCCAATCCCGCCAGCCAGCTGATGCCGCGCTTATCCGTGTCCATGCAGCCAATCGCCCGTCCCAGTAGCGCATACAGCAGGTAATAGATGCTGTCGCCACTGACGTAGAGATTGACCGGCAGCCAGTGGAAAGGGCCCAGCGATTGGCTCACGGTGTTGGGATTCGCCAGCACCGCCAGCACGATCACCAAAAGCGCCACGTAGCGCGGTTGCACGCTCTTTACCTGAATCAATGGTGACAGCAGGTAGATGCCGATGATGGCGAAGAAAAACCACAGGTGATAGAACACCGGTTTTTGCAGTAGTTTCAGCAACGAGCGGCCTTCGCTGATCGGCGTCAGCCAGGTGATATAGGCCAGCGCCACCGCGCTGTAGAACAGTAAACACAGCACGATGCGCAGCAGATGCCGCCCTTGCGCGCTGCGTTCACCAAAAAACAGATAGCCTGAGATCATAAAAAACAGCGGCACACAGACGCGCGATGCGGAGTTGAGCAGGTTCGCCACATCCCAGCTGGACCCCGTGACGGCCACTGGCCCGGTGATGTACCAGGTGGTGGTGTGAATGACGATCACCATCAGGCAGGCAACCGCACGTAAATTGTCGATCCAGTGTATTTTTTGCGACATGGCTTCCTCGTCGGCAATACGTCCGTGCGAAGAAGGGTAGTCACAGCGCGGTGCGTCAACAACCTTTGGGACTGAAATTCGGATCACTCTGTTACGGGTGACGCTGTCTGGTCGCGGCGCGAGGAGAGCCCGGCAAAAGCCGAGATGCTCTGGCTTGCACGCCGGCATGCTCACTCAAATGAAAAAAGCGGCCACGTTTAACTGTGGCCGCTTTTGCGAATAAAACTGACGAGCGATAAATCGCGCTGCTACCGAGCGTGTGCTGAGTAATGGGTAAATCGCGCCGCTACCCGGTGTGTGCCATGCGGTGGCTTAATCGCGTACGAGAAACTTCTCGATCACCGCTTCGTTTGGCTCCACACCTAAACCTGGCTCGCCTGGCAGCCACGCGTAACCATCAGCGATGCGCACCGGATTTTTCGCCAGCGAACGGCTGATTTCACCCGGTTCCACGCAATACTCCATCACCAGCGCATTCTCAATCGCGCACAGTAAGTGCAGCGAGGCGGCGGTGTTGATGTCGGTGGTGAAGTTGTGGTTACACACTTTACGACCACGGCTATGCGCGTAGCTGGCGATCTCCATCGCCTGAGTAAAGCCGGTGCGCGTCAGGTCGATTTGTACGATGTCGATACCGCCTTCATCAATCAGGCGCTGGAAACCCACCACCGAACACTCTTGTTCACCGGCGGCGATATGCTGCTGACACGCGGCAGAGACCTGACCGTAACCGGCATAGTTATCCGGGTGCAGCGGCTCTTCGATCCAGAACAGGTTGAGATGTTCATAACGCTGGCTGCGGCGCACAGTGGTTTTCGCATCCCAGACGTGACCCACATCCAGCATCAGATCCACCTTGTCACCCATCGCGGTACGCAGCGCTTCCAGATAGCGCAGATCCAGCGCTTCATCGGTGCCAAACGGCTCCCAGCCAAACTTCACGCCAGTGTGGCCGGTATCGATGGCGTGCTGCGCGCGCGCCACCGTTTCTTCTACGCTGTACTGGAACATGTTGGAGGAGTAAACGCGCATCTTATCGCGCATCGCGCCGCCCAGCAGCTCAACAATCGGTTTGCCCAGTGCTTTGCCTTTGATGTCCCACAGGGCGATATCAATCCCTGCCATCGCCTGCAGCACTGCACCGCTGCGCCCGTAGTAAATGGTGGCTTTGTGCATCTTCTTCCACAGGCGGCCGGTCTCCAGCGGGTTCTCGCCGATCAGCAGCGATTTCAGCCCGGTGACCATGGTGTGCGAATAGGGCGCTTCGATAATGGCTTTGGTGACATACGGGCTGCCATCCACTTCACCCCAACCGGTGATGCCCGCATCGGTGGTGATTTTGATAAGCAGTGCATCCTGCGAGCTATCGGTGCGCTGCTCAATAACCGGCAGACGCAGATAAAACGCTTCAACGTTGGTGATCTTCATCGTGGTTTTCCTGGTGTAAAGGCAATCAATAAAGCATCAGCCCACAGCGGAACGCTGCTGTCGGCGCTGCGTAATCAAGGTCTCGTAGTCCACATCCAGTGCCTGAATGCGGATGTGGTTTTCAATCTCATCGGTCATCTGCGCGATATCGCCCTCGGCGAACACGTTGATCAGCCGCTGGTGCTCTTCAATGATGTCGCTCATCGATTTACCCATGGTGGAGAGGCCGAAAATCACCGTCAGCTGGCGTGCGATCGACTCCCACAAATTGCTCAATACCGGGTTGTGGGCGAAGCTGCACAGCGTGCGGTGGAAATCGGTGTCCGCCGAGGCAAAGCCATACACATCGTCGTTTTGCATCATGGTCTGCATCTGCGCCACGCCCTGATACAGCAGAGTGAGTTGCTCAGCGCCGTTGCGTCCGGCTTCAATCGCACGGCGACAGGCCAGCGTCTCCAGCGGGATGCGCACATCAATAATCTGCTCCAGCCGCTGATGGGAGATCTCCATCAAACGGATGCCTTTATACGGTTCGCTGGTGACGATGCCCTGGCTTTCCAGAATGCGCAGCGCTTCACGAATCGGCACGCGGCTCATGCCGAGTTTTGCGACCAGATCCGGTTCAGCGATGCGGTCGCCGGGCAAAATCAGCCCGCGTGAGGCGGCGCTGAGAATAGCGTCTACCGCATGATCGACCAGCGTGCGCGGACGCGCGGCTTGCCAGTTGCCGTCTGTGGCGGCTTCCTGCGCCAGCGGTGCGCTGCTTTTACGGCTTGGGGTGGATGATTTTCCTGCCATGGTGATTGTCCTGTTTAAACCTGTCGGGTCACGAATTGACCAAAGCCGGGTTCAACCTGCATCTGGTCATCCTGGAATACCGTGACACCACGAATAAGTGTGCGCACCACTTTACCCTGACAGCGCATCCCTTCAAATGCGCTCCACTTGCCAAGTCCCTGGAATTTTTCCCCCTCCACGGTCCAGCTTTGCTGCGCATCGATAAACACCAAATCGGCATCGAAGCCGGGTGCAATCGCGCCTTTTTTGCCCCACAGCTGGAAGGCTTTCGCGGGGCCGCTGGCGGTCATGCGGGCAAATTCCGTAAGGGCCAGACCGCGATCGATATGCGCCGCGCTGAAGAACATCGGACTTAATGTTTCAACGCCGGTTAGTCCCATACCGGCGTCCCAAATGCTGGCTTCACCGGCTTGTTTCTGTGCCGGGGTATAGGGGCAGTGGTCCGAGGCGATCATGTCGACGTCACCGCGCAGCAGCACCTGCCAAAGCGCATCCACCACCGGACGTGGACGGATCGGTGGGCCACAGCGCGCATTCGGTCCGATGCGTACCAGATCGTCTTCATCCAGAATCAGATAGTGCGGACAGGTTTCGAAGCTGGCGCGCACCTTACTTTTGGCGGCGACGATGGTTTCGGCGGCGCGTGCGGAACTGACGTGCACGATGTGGCAGCGTGCGCCGGTCTCTTGCGCTACCGCTAATACGCGACCCACGGCTTCGATTTCGGCGATTTCTGGCCCGGCCAGCGCATGCGCGCGGGTATCTTTGCGTCCAGCGCGGCGCAGTTCGCTACCGGCACCGATCAGGATGTCGTGGTTCTCAGCGTGCACGCCAATCAAACCGTCAAAGGTGGCCAGTTCACGCATCGCACGCAGCAAACCATCATCGTCGAGGCGCGGTAAGCCTTTCTCGTCAGTGGCTTCGCCGTTGGGGGCGCCGCTGCACAGGAACGCTTTGAACGCCAGAGCACCGGCCTGATCCAGCGCCGCTAGTTCGTGCACGTTGCGGCCATCCAGTCCGGCCCACATGGCGTAATCCACCGAGCAGTTGTCCGCCAGCCAGCGCTGCTTAGCGGTGAAGTTGGCGAGGCTGGTGGCAGGCGGCAGCGAGTGCGGCATTTCAACGATGGTAGTGACGCCGTGTGCGGCCGCACCGCGCGTGCCTTCACGCAGTTCCTGCTCCGGAAAATCATGCGAACCGGTGAAATGGGTGTGCACATCAATCGCGCCAGGCACGATGATTAAACCTTGCGCATCAATGATTTCATCGACGCCGTCAGCGAGGGCACCCGGCATCAGCAGACCGCTGATTTTGCCATTTTCAATCAGCACATCGGCGGGTGCAGCGCGGGTTTCTGTTACCACCAGGCCGTTGATAATTAATTGTTTCATCACTCTGCTCCTGCTTGCGTCACCAGCTCGCGATAGGGAACGGGCTGAGAGGGATCCAGCCAGCCGATAGCGCTCAGCAACTGGCTGAAGTGGTCAAATTCATCTGCTGGAATCAGGCCGTGGGGCGCGAAAACGTGGGCTTGCTGATAAGCGGCTAAACCGGTGACCAGCGCATCAAGCGGATAATCGGGATAACTGTGCTGCACCTGCGCGGCCAGCGCTGCGGCATCATGCGTGGCGATCCACGCCAGTGCCTGTTCGATGGCGCGCGAGAAGGCAGCAAACGCAGCGGCTTTCTCAGTGAGGACATCGGCCCGCGCAATGTAGGCGCTCCACGGCACCTTGCCGCACAGTAAAGCGAGGCTACTGATGCTGCTCAGCTGTCCGGCGGCAATCGCCGGTGCCAGCATATGCATGGCGTGCAGCGCATAGTCCGCTTCACCCCTTGCGACGGCCGCGAAATCCCGTGCCTGATCGCCACTACCAGCAATCAACTCCACCTGATCCTGCAAACCGTGCTTTGTCAGCAGCCAGCGGAAGGTCAGCGTGGCGGTGCCGACATTACCGACATCCAGCACGCGTTTGCCGCGCAAATCACTGAGCTGAAAATCGGGTTGAGCCTGCGCTGCCGCCAGAAACCACGGGTTGGCGGCGACCGAGGCGCAAAAGCACTGCAACTCAGCGCCGTGCTGTTGGTAATGCTTCATCACGACCATTGGTCCGCCCAGCGTGAGGTCCGCTTCGCGACTCAACACCGCCGGCACTTGCCCGCCTTGCACGGTATGGCCGCCCGATGCGCTGGTGGTGAAGCTCACCTGCAACTGCTCAGCGGCAAACAAGCCGAGGCTGTCGGCCAGGTAGTGGGCGCAGTAATAGATGCGTGATTCGCTGGCATCGCCCTGATTGAAGATTAACGTGTGCATCAGCTGCGCACCTCCGTGACAAAACTGCCATTGAGCGCAGCCATGTCGCTGACACCGCACCAGTGGCTGATGGCGGTGATTTCATTAATCCAGCCGGAGAGCAGATCGAACACTGCGCTTTCGCCACCGGCCACCAGGGCGCTGATGATCGGTCGCACGCTGAGTGACAGTGAAGCCCCCAGGCAGCGCGCCACCACCGCGTCACTGCCGCAGCGCACGCCGCCATCCAGCAGCAGCGGCAGACGAGTGACCGCCTGTAAATCGGCGAGCTGATCGACCGGTGTGGCCCAGCGCGCGCTTTGGCGCAGGCCAATATTCGAGGCGATGATGCCGCTCACACCGTGCTGCGCCGCCGGTGCCGCATCGTCATGATGCAAAATGCCTTTTAGCCACAGCGGCAGTTGACGCGCAGCGCAGTGTGCGGCCACCTCGTCAATTTCCTGCCAGCGCCACACCGGAAAGGCCGGCAAGGGTTCAACGCCCGGTTGCGTGCCGCCGACGGTGTGCCAGCCGCGCTGTTTGAGCGCTTCACCAATTGAGAAGCCGCCTGGCTGTAATCCCGGCACCGGATGCACCGGTGCCAGCACGGTGAGAACGATATTTTTGAATCCGGCTTGTGCAGCCTGATCGATCAAATCTTTGATACGCCCAACATCACCCGCCGCGCGTAGCTGAAGCCAGCAGCGGTCGTACTCCGCGCCAATCTGCTCCAGCGGCGTGACCGTCTCTTCGGAGATCACCAGCGGCAGTTGCAGACGTTTGCAGGCGCGGGCTATCGGCAGCAATCCCTCTTCATGGAAGATGCGATCACCCGCAAAGGCACCGACGCCGAGCGGAGCAGACCAGTTTTCATTGAGGAGGGTGGTTTGGGTGCTGATCGCCTCATTGCCCTGCAGTACACGCGGCAGCAAGCGAAAACGGCGCAGCGCCTGCTGGTTAGCATCCGGCTCGTCAGCGAGCGCGTCGGCTGGCTGACCCTGCATATAGCGGAACAGCGCATCGCCCAGACGTTCACGAGCGGCAAGATCATGCATTGGCATGCTGAGCCTCCGCGGCATTTTCATGTTCAAGGAAAGTGGCAAAAGCCGGCGTTTTTGGATTCTGCAAAATGGCCGGTGGCCCTTCTTCAATCAGCGCCCCGTTCTGCAGGAACACCACGCGATCGGCCACGCCCGCCGCGAAAGCAATGTCATGGGTGCTGATAATCATGGTGATGCCGGTTTGCGCCAGGTTGCGCATAGTCTGGTTCACTTCACGCACCAGCTCAGGATCGAGCGCCGAGGTCGGCTCATCGAACAGCAGGATTTGTGGTTCTGCTGCCAGCGCGCGGGCGATGCCGACACGCTGTTTCTGCCCGCCGGACAGCTCATGCGGCAGTGAGGCGGCGAAATCCTGCAATCCGACCATCTTCAGGGCACGCATTGCTTTAGCGCGGGCGATTTCGGGTTGGGCACCCTGCACTCGCAGCAGAATACTCATCACGTTTTCCAGCGCGGTGAGGTGATCGAACAGCGCGAAGTGCTGGAACACGATACCGATGCCGGATTTGGCGCGGTTAGCGGGCAGATGACGCGCAGCCAGAGGACGGCCGTTTTCATCGCTGCCCATAAAGTGGCCTTCGGTCTGGATGGTGCCGCTACTGCGTGGCGTCAGCGCCAGAATCGATTTCAGCAGGGTACTTTTACCGGAGCCGGAACGACCGAGCAGCACCACGACTTCGCCACGACGCACGGTCAGCGACAGGGATTTCAGCACCGCTTTACCGGCGTATTCGACGCACAGGTTGTCTACTTCCAGCACCGGCGCGGCGGTTTGCGTATCCCAGCGACGTTTCGGCAACTGCATCGACATCACGTCCGCTTCTGGCGGCAGTTTTGCCAGGCGCGCACGGGCACGGCGGGCACGTTCGTCGAGGTTATAGAATTTCTCCAGCCACCACTGACCGCCCGCCAGCAGCGTAGAGAGAATCAGGTAAATACCGCCCGAGGCCACCAGTACCGGAATGAACAGGAAGTTCTGCGACACGATGGCCTGGCCGCGCATCGTCAGCTCATTCACGCCCACGACGGAAGCCAGCGAGGTCGATTTCAGCAGGCCGACGGTTTCATTGCCCATGGTCGGCAGAATGGCGCGCAGCGCTTGCGGAATCACCACGTGGATCATCTCTTTGGTGCGCGAATAGCCAAAGGCCTGCGCTGCCATGCTCTGATCGCGATCGGTGGCCATAATGCCGCCGCGAATAATCTCGGCGCAGAAGGCGGTTTCATTAATCATCAACGCCAGCAGGGCACTGGTGAACGGGCTGAAACGCAGGCCGAACTCTGGCAGTACGTTATAGAGCAGAATCAGTTGCAGCAGCACCGGCGTGCCGCGCAGCAGATAGATGTACGTTTTCACCGGCACGCGGATAAACCAGTGCTTTGAGGTGCTGGCCAACGCCAGGAAAAAGCCGATCAAGATGCCGCCCGCTAATGCGCCGACCAGCAGCTGAACAGCGATGACGGCCCCTTCCCACAGGTAAGGGAAGGTCAGGTACTTAAGAAAATCATCCAAGGCGTTATCTCCCTCAATGCGATCGCTTGGGTTGCCCCTGATGCAGCAACCCAATTGATCCGACTGAGTTTATGCATTAACCACGTGCAACAACCGGGCGTTCAGCAGCGCTGCCCTGACCCCAGTAATCCAGCAATTTCTTCTGCGCACCGCTCTCCTGAATCACCTTCATCGCATCCATCACTGCACTGCGCAGCGTGGTGTTGTCTTTGGCGATAGGGAAGCCAACCATGATCGGCAGGTCAACGGTAAAGCCGCTTTCCAGCGTTTTGTCGGCTTTGGCGATGGCGATGGCGGAACCGGCTTCAGTCAGATAGATGTCGGCGCGACCGCTTTTGACTGCCTGAATGCTGTTGTCGGTGTTTTGCACCATCAACATGCTGACTTCTGGCTTACCGGCGGCGGTGCATTTGGCGCTCTGCTCAGGCACCAACTTATTGGCTTCGTAAGAACCGGCAGCGGCGGCCACGGTTTTGCCGCACAGGTCATCCACAGTGATAATTTTTTTCGGGTTGCCCTTCGCCAGAATCGAACCATCCTGCACCTGCATGGAGGCGACGAAAGCGATCTGCTTCAGACGTTCATCGGTGACATACAGCATCGGACCGATATCGGCACGACCGCTGGAGATGGAGGTCAGCAGCACGTTGAACGAACCGGTCTGATAACTGTGTTTCGCCCCAAGGCAGCTGCTGATACGTTCGAACAGCGAAGGATCGAGACCTTCAATAATGCTTGGGTCTTTTTCGGAAGGGGCTTCGAAGCCTTTGGTGTAGCCACCCAGGCCTACCACCAGATCTTTGCCTTTGAGTGAAGGGTATTTGGTCTGCAGCGCCTTGCACTGCGCCATCGCCGCAAAATCGCTGGCGGTTGGCGTAATCGGGTCGGTGCTGGCGGCATGGGCGCTGGAGAGGCCTGCTAACAGCGTGCCGGTGATGCCAGAGATCAGTAATGCGATGCGTGCAAATTTCATAATAAGGTTCCCCTGGTGCTGGTGAATGTGTAAGCGATGACCTTGTGTTTTATGAACGTCT
The DNA here is from genome assembly GCF_000963995.1 of Pantoea sp. SM3. NCBI lineage: Bacteria > Pseudomonadati > Pseudomonadota > Gammaproteobacteria > Enterobacterales > Erwiniaceae > Pantoea > Pantoea sp. SM3. Next base: position 116,041 of record NZ_JZRD01000016.1, on the reverse strand, counting down.
TACGGCTTTTATAGGTACTGCGACTTCAATAACCTCTTGCAACATCAACCTGGTTGCGCAGCGGATGGCCACTGCGAAAACGCACCAGGTTATCGATAAACACCTCAAGGCAGCCCTCAAGGTAGGCACTGTGATCGTCCAGGCTGCAGTGCGGTGTCATCACCACGCCCGGCGTGCTCCACAGCGCATCGTCCACTGGCAGCGGCTCTTGCGGATAAACATCCAGAACCGCACCGGCCAGTTCACCGGCGCACAGTTTTTCGCGCATCGCGGTGTAGTCGAACACGGCGGCACGACCGACAATCACGATGCCGGCACGGGCAGGCAGCAGATCGAGACGGCGACGGTCAAACAACCTGTCTGTCTGGGGCGTGAGCGGCAGCGTTGAGACCAGGACATCCACCTGCGGCAGAACATCGTCCATCGCATCAATGCGAATACAACGCGCTACGTCGGCATCGCACTGGCCGCTGCGCGTCACGCCAATCACGCGGTAGCCTTGCGCGGTCAGCAGTTTCGCTGCCGCTGTACCGATACCGCCGACGCCGAGCAGCAAGACCGTTTTGCCACGCGCGCAGCCACCGAAGGTGGGACGCCACAGGCGTTGGGCCTGATCCTGCAGAAAACCGGGAATGCCAAAGTTGAACATCAGCGCGGCCATCAGAATGAACTCGGCACCTTTATCGCCGTGCACGCCGGACGCATTGGTCAGCGTCACGCCCTGCGGCAGATGTGCCAGCCACTGCTCGACGCCGGCTGACATCACCTGCACCCAGCCGAGGCGCGGTGCGCTGAAGGTATCGAGCGCCAGCTTGCGTCCGCTCCACAGAATGTCGCTGGTGGCGAGGAAGTCTGCGGTATGCGCGGCATGGCTGTTTTCGCTCAGGGTAAAGTGACCGCGCAGTTGCGGATGGGCATCCAACTGCTGTTGCAGATGCAGCATGCTCAGATGCAAGGCCTGCGGTGCGCTGGCGTCGTTTTCGATATGAATATGCATTAGCGCATCGCCGTGACTTCCATCTCGACCAGCAGGTCAGGATGGTTAAGTTGAATGCCGACGGTGGCGCGTGCCGGGAACGGGAACTGGAAAAACTCGCTGTAAGCCGCGTTCATCTCACTGAAGGTGCTGAGGTCGGTGAGATATATCGTCACGCGCACCACGTTATCGAAGGTCATTTGTGCTTCGCTCAGCAGGTCGCCGACGTTTTTCAATACCTGACGCGTCTGGCTGGCGATGTCATTGCCCTTGATCTCACCGCTGTAGGGGTCAATCGCCACCTGGCCGGAGATAAACAGCATCGGTTCGTGCAGTACGGCGGCGGAAAGCGGAGCCGGGCCCATGGGGCGGTCACTGGCGTTCATTCCTGGATAAGCAATCGCGGTCTTCATGGTGAAATTCCAAGCAAAACTGTTTCACCGCAATTTCGTATACGATTATACAAGTGTCAATGTGCGATTTTTGACCATCGGGTCGAAAAGGTGATGGGTGTCACGTAATAGGATTTGATTATAGTGTGGTTATTTTTATGAAATTTAAGGGTTAAATTAAGCGATGACGCGTTCGTGGCGGTGTTGGATTGAATCGTATACGATTTTCTTATCTCAAGGTTTTAGCCGGTTAAACCGTGGCAAAACCACTCCCCGGCACGCCAGGATTTCCGGCTGCACAATCCGCGGTCAAAGGGTATACTGTCGCACTCTTTTTTAATCGACCCTTATCGCGTACTCAACATGCAAAAGTTTGATACCAAGACCTTTCAGGGCCTGATCCTGACCTTGCAGGATTACTGGGCGCGTCAGGGCTGCACCATCGTCCAGCCGCTGGACATGGAAGTGGGCGCTGGCACTTCACACCCAATGACCTGCCTGCGCGCCATTGGCCCAGAGCCAATGGCTACCGCCTATGTGCAGCCTTCACGCCGTCCTACCGATGGTCGCTACGGTGAAAACCCGAACCGTTTACAGCACTACTATCAGTTCCAGGTGATGATCAAACCTAACCCGGACAATCTGCAGGAGCTGTATCTGGGTTCACTGCAAGAGCTGGGCCTGGATCCGACCGTGCACGATATTCGCTTCGTGGAAGATAACTGGGAAAACCCTACTCTGGGTGCCTGGGGACTGGGTTGGGAAGTGTGGCTCAACGGTATGGAAGTGACGCAGTTCACTTACTTCCAGCAGGTGGGCGGCATGGAGTGTAAGCCAGTGACGGGTGAGATCACTTACGGACTTGAGCGTCTGGCGATGTACATCCAGGGCGTCGACAGTGTTTACGATCTGGTGTGGAGCGACGGCCCATTTGGCCAAACCACCTACGGTGAAGTGTTCCATCAGAACGAAGTCGAACAGTCGACCTATAACTTTGAATACGCGGATGTGGACTTCCTGTTCTCCTGCTTCGAGCAGTACGAGAAAGAAGCGCAGCAGCTGCTGGCGCTGGAAAAACCCCTGCCGTTGCCAGCTTATGAGCGCATCCTGAAAGCGGCACACAGCTTTAACCTGCTGGATGCACGCAAGGCGATTTCTGTAACCGAGCGCCAGCGCTATATCCTGCGTATCCGCACCCTGACGAAAGCCGTGGCGGAAGCCTATTACGCGTCTCGTGAGGCGCTCGGTTTCCCAATGTGCAATAAAAACAAGTAAGAGGCAGCCATGACCGATAAAACTTTCCTGGTGGAAATTGGCACCGAAGAGTTGCCTCCGAAAGCCCTGCGTAGCCTGGCAGAAGCCTTTGCTGCGCACTTTACCGCAGAACTGGACAGCGCCGGTTTAGCACATGGCGAGGTGAGCTGGTTTGCCTCTCCACGCCGTCTGGCGCTGAAAGTGGCCCAATTGGCCACAGCGCAGGCCGATCGTGAAGTGGAAAAACGTGGCCCCGCGATTGCTGCCGCGTTTGATGCCGATGGCAATGCCACCAAAGCCGCCGAAGGTTGGGCGCGCGGTAACGGCATCACCGTGGATCAGGCTGAGCGTCTGAGCACTGATAAAGGTGAATGGCTGGTGCATCGTGCATCGGTGAAAGGCGAAAGTGCTCAGGCACTGCTGCCCGCGATGGTGGCAACCGCGCTAAGCAAGCTGCCGATTCCAAAACTGATGCGCTGGGGTGCAAGCGACGTGCAGTTCGTACGTCCGGTACATACTGTGACGCTGCTGTTGGGTGATGAGTTGGTCCCTGCGACGATTCTCGGTATTCAGTCCGATCGCGTGATTCGCGGCCACCGCTTTATGGGCGAGCCAGAGTTCACCCTCGACAACGCCGATCAGTATCCGCAATTGCTGCTGGAGCGCGGCAAAGTGGTGGCTGATTTTGCAACCCGTAAAGCCAAAATCAAAGCGGATGCGGAAGCGGCGGCGCAGCAGTTGGGCGGTATCGCTGATCTGAGCGACAGCCTGCTGGAAGAAGTGGCCTCGCTGGTGGAATGGCCAGTGGTGCTGACGGCTAAATTCGAAGAGAAGTTCCTCGCGGTGCCTTCTGAAGCGCTGGTTTACACCATGAAGGGTGACCAGAAGTACTTCCCGGTGTACTCCGCTGACGGTAAATTGCTGCCAAACTTTATCTTCGTCACCAACATCGAATCGAAAGATCCGCAGCAAATCATCTCCGGTAACGAGAAGGTGGTGCGCCCGCGTCTGGCCGATGCCGAGTTCTTCTTCAACACTGACCGTAAAAAGCGTCTTGAAGATAACCTGCCGCGTCTGGAGACCGTACTGTTCCAGAAAGAGCTGGGTACGCTGCGGGATAAAACGGACCGCATTCAGGCGCTGGCCGGCTGGATTGCTGCACAGATTGGTGCCGATGTGAACCACGCCACCCGCGCGGGCCTGCTGTCGAAGTGTGACCTGATGACCAACATGGTCTTCGAGTTCACCGATACGCAGGGCGTGATGGGCATGCACTATGCGCGTCATGACGGCGAAGCCGAAGATGTGGCGGTGGCGCTGAACGAGCAGTATCAGCCGCGCTTTGCCGGTGATGCGCTGCCATCGAACCTCGTGGCTTGTGCTGTCGCGATTGCCGACAAGATGGATACCCTTGCGGGCATCTTCGGCATTGGTCAGCATCCGAAAGGCGATAAAGACCCGTTCGCACTGCGCCGTGCTGCGCTGGGTGTGCTGCGTATTATCGTTGAGAAGAACCTGCCCCTCGATCTGCAAACCCTGACCGAGGAAGCGGTGCGTCTCTACGGCAGCAAGCTGAGCAACGGCAAAGTGGTGGATGAAGTGATCGACTTCATGCTGGGTCGTTTCCGTACCTGGTATCAGGAAGAAGGCCACAGCGTTGACACCATCCAGGCCGTGTTGGCGCGTCGTCCAACCCGCCCGGCGGACTTCGATGCGCGCATGAAAGCGGTTTCCCACTTCCGTACTCTGGAAGCGGCATCGTCGCTGGCTGCGGCTAACAAGCGTGTATCTAACATCCTGGCAAAAGCGACTGAAACCCTGAACGACAGCGTGCAGGCATCGTTGCTGAAAGAGAACGCCGAGATCCAGCTGGCGACCTTCGTGACGGCGCTGGGTGACAAACTGCAGCCGTACTTCGCGGAAGGCCGTTATCAGGATGCGCTGGTGGAACTGGCGCAGCTGCGCGAAGCGGTCGATAACTTCTTCGACAACGTGATGGTTAACGCCGATGAAGCGGAAGTGCGTATTAACCGCCTGACGCTGCTGGCGCAACTGCGCGCACTGTTCCTGCAGGTAGCGGATATTTCACTGCTGCAGTAAGTGATGTACTGAAGTGAACCGAAGGGACGAGAAATCGTCCCTTTTTGTTTTTAAAATGAGGTGTCCCAGGTGATATGGGATGGATAATCTTGAGAATGATGCAGAATACGAGCAATGACGATCTGCTCAGGCTCAATACGGTAAATGACGATATGTTCACTATGAATGATGGAGTAAAAATCGCGGCCATAATCTGAGCGGCGTCGTCCCAGATTATTTACCTGAAGGCTGGAAAATAATTTGTTTATTTTCAAGGCATAGCGATCAGCCTGAGTTTCTCCAAAATTCCAGCATCCATAAAGCCATATGGTCAGTAAATCTTCACTCGCTCTCGGTGTTATCACTATTTCTTTTTTCATAAATGCCTGCCCTGGCTTTCGCTCTCCGAAGAAAATCGTCTACGTCCCAGGGAATGGGTTCTCCACTGTCCATCCCCTCCTGAATCAACCTTCTTAAATTCTCCAGCTTCGACGCCGCCTGCTTCTCCCGCAGTAAACGCAGCGAGTCGCGCACCACTTCGCTTTGGGTTCGGTAGTCACCGGACGCCACCAGAGATTCAACAAACTCGCGCAGTTCATCACCTAAATCGATTGTCATGGTACGTGCCATCATCGTGTCCCAATGTAAGAAATATTCTTACATCCTGGCACATTTTTGAGCAATGCGGAATCGGCGTTGCAGCGCAGTTACAGTGAGAACTGCGAAGCAACGCGAAGGATTAAGTGCGGGTGTCGAACAGGCGGGCGTCGCGCAACAGGTGATCGTTGCCACGACGGCGGGTGAAGCCGCTGCGGTCGAAGAATTCCAGAATCTGTACCGCGATTTTTCGTCCGGTGCCGAGTTGGTTGCGGAAATCGGCGGCGCTGGTGCTGCCACCGTTGGCGTCACGCTGGCGAATCAGATCGGCGAAGATCTGGATCTGGTCGCTGCGGTAGTAGCGATCGCGGACGATCGCCGTGATATGACCGAGGCGCGCGGCGGTGAGCAGCAGGCTGCGAATGGTTTCTTCATCTTGCTGGGTCGCCAGTGCAATGTCGCGTACCCATAGCGGCTGGTCGCTGAACAGTGGGTCGACCTGCTGCCACAGCGTTTCTTCCTGGGGATTGAAGCGCGGTTCGAAGTCAGGCAAATGCAGCCAGCCTTGCCGGTGCTGCAACTGGCCTTGTGAAAGCAGCCGATCGATCAGTGCGATAACCTGTTCCGGCGGCTGGTGGGGGAGAGCCACGCGACGCAAGCGATCGCGACCAATGCCCGGCACTTCAGGGTGCTGCTGATGAAACGCGGTGAGCGCTGCCAGCAGTCGCTGCTGCCAGTCATTGGCCTGTTCTGCAGCCATGATGGCGCTGCCGAGCCGCACGGGCGCCACCTTGTCCAGCAGGTTGGTGAGTGCAACGTCACTCAACTGGCGTGCCCAACTCAACTCGGCCATGTCGACGGGTTGCTGTGCCAGGTGCGCCTGCAAACTCTCTTCATCGGCTTCCGCTGCCGCCAGCTGTTGCAGCCAGCCAAGATAATCAGGATGACGCTTGCCGCGTTTCTTGCTGTTCAGCAGCAGCACCCGTCCGCCACCGAGCGTGAGCTGTGCATTGCTGTCGCGGATAATCAGCCGATCGTTTTCCGCCACCCACAGCGGCTCGTTGAGCACCAGTTCCGCCAGTTCGCCTGCAATCAGATTCAGTCTGCCAGTCACATGGCTGGCGGCATGGTGAAGATGGACTGGCTGCGAGGGATTTTTTAACGGCTGTAGCAAACGCAGCGCCACGATCAGTCGCAGGGTGCCCGAGGGTTGTGGTTGTGCCAGCAGCCAGTCACCGCGCGCAATCTGGTCTTTCTCCACATCGCCAACGATATTCAATGCGATGCGTTCTCCGGCCTGCGCACGTGTGACTTGCTGATTCTGCGCATGCAGAGAACGCACGCGTACGGGTCGATTGAGGCTGCTGAGCCATAAGGTATCGCCCACGCTGACTTCACCCGAAAGGGCGGTGCCGGTGACCACTAATCCGCTGCCTTTGAGGGTAAATGCACGATCAATGGCGAGGCGAAAGCGGCGGTGCGTGTCGATAGACGGTGCGCATAGTTGACCCAAATGCTGGCGCAGCGCGTCGATGCCTTGCTGGGTGGTGCTACTGGTGACAAACTGCGGTACCGCCAGCCAGCCCAGCTGCTGCGTTAACTCCGCCACCTGGTGCTGTACTTCGGCTATGCGTACGGCGTCCACGCGATCTGCTTTGGTCAAGGCAACGCTGAGTGGAGGTTGCCCGGCCAGACTCAGTAGTTGCAAATGCTCACGTGTTTGCGGCATCACACCGTCATCGCACGCCACCACCAATAAGGCATGATGAATACCGCCGATGCCCGCCAGCATATTGGCGAGGAATTTCTCGTGTCCGGGCACATCGATAAAGCCCACAACGCGGCCATCCGGTTGCGGCCAGTAGGCGTAGCCGAGATCGATAGTCATGCCGCGCCGTTTCTCTTCAGGCAGGCGATCGGCATCGACACCGGTGAGCGCCTGTAGCAGCGCGGTTTTACCGTGATCGACGTGTCCAGCGGTGGCGATAATCATGTGGTTAAGGTCCGTATCAGCGCCGCTTCATCTTCAAGGCAGCGCAAATCCAGCCACAGTCTTCCTTCCTGGATGCGGCCAATCACCGGTTGTGATAATGCACGCCAGCGTTGCGCCAGTGCATCCAGCGAGCTGCCGTGAGATTCACGTGGGCTAAACGTGATGGCAAAACTCGGTAAGCGCTCAACGGGTAATGAACCGCTGCCGATTTGCGACGAACAGGCGGCGATATTAATGGAAAAATCAGCGCCATAGGCATGTTCCAGCGCAGGCATCAGTCGTTCGGCCTGCTGCAAAATCTCGTGTGGCGATCGCGTCAACAAACGCAGCGTGGGCAGCGCTTCGCGCAAAGTTTCCGGTTGGCGGTAAAGCTGCAAGGTGGCTTCCAGCGCGGCCAGCGTCATCTTATCCACGCGTAAAGCACGCTTAAGCGGATGCTGTTGCAGCCGATCGATAAGCGCCTGTTTGCCGACGATAATCCCTGCTTGCGGACCGCCCAGCAGTTTATCGCCGGAAAAACTCACCAGATCCACACCGGCGGCAATCAGCTGTTGCGGCATCGGCTCGGCGGGCAAATGAAAAGCGGTCATGTCGATGAGCGAACCGCTGCCTAAATCAGTGATCACCGGCAGCTGATGTTGCGCCGCCAACGCCACCAGCTCGGCTTCCGCAACCGCATGGGTGAAGCCCTGAATCTGGTAGTTGCTGGTATGCACCTTCATCAACAAACCGGTGTTGTCGCTGATGCCAGCACGATAATCTTTCAGATGGGTGCGATTAGTGGTGCCGACTTCAACCAGCTGGCAGCCCGCCTGGCGCATCACATCGGGGATGCGGAACGCACCGCCGATTTCGACCAGCTCACCGCGTGAGACAATCACTTCGCGACCTGGCGCCAGTGCTGCCAGCATCAGCAACACGGCGGCGGCATTGTTATTCACGATACAGGCCGCTTCAGCCCCCGTCAGTTCACACAGCAGCGCACTCACCGCACGATCGCGATGGCCACGTGACGCATCATCCAGCGCATATTCCAGCGTGACCGGCTGGCGCAAGCAGGCAGTGACTGCCTCAATCGCGCGCGCGCTTAACTGCGCACGGCCCAGGTTGGTGTGCAGCACGGTGCCAGTGAGATTGAACACCGGACGCAGCGCGCTTTGTTGCTGCTGTTGCGCGCGGCGCTGCGCTTCCTCTGGCCAGTTAAGATGCCAGCCGGGTAAAGTTTGATGCTGTTGAATATGCGAGCGTGCTTCTTGCTGCATGGCGCGCAGCTGACGGGTGGTAAACGCGGTGCCCGTTTGCAGCAGCAGCGGCTGCATCGCGGGATCGCGCAGCAGGCTGTCGATAGCAGGCAGTTGTGAATACAGTGTTTTCATCGGGTGGCTTAGCTTAGCTGGAAGGCGGAACGGTGCGGGCAAAACTCTCCCGCGCAAACAACGTATCGGCCAGCTTGATCAAGGCCGGGCGGTTCACGCACCAGTTAGGCAGCACCCGACGGAAGTTGAGATAACCGATCATGCAGCCAGTGGCGATGTCGGCCAGATTGAGCGTACCGCTGTTCAGCAGTTCACCCTGAGCCGCTGCCGTTTCCAGCGCATCCAACCCTCGCAAAATTTTCTCGCGATTACGCATTAGCACTTCTTCGGATTGCTGTTCGCCGGGGCGCATTTGTTCGCGCACAATCATCACGGCGGCATCGTTGATGCCATCGGCGAGCTTTTCCAGCTGACGTACCTGCAGAGCGAGCAGGGCGTCATCCGGCAACAGAGCAGGGGCGTCACCGCGTAGCTCAATGACCTGGGCGATAATCGAAGAATCAAACCAGGTGAGATGGTTATCGTCGACCAGTGCAGGTACTTTGCCCAGCGGGTTGTAGTGCGGCACGTGGCTGTCTTCTACCCAAGGCGACTGGTTAACAAATTCGAACACCAGGCCTTTTTCCAACAGGATCACCGAAATTTTGCGGACAAAAGGGCTGGTGTAGCTGCCAATCAGTTTCATCAGGCGTTTCCTTTGCGACAGTGATAGGTACGCAAATTGTAGCGGCGCGATGTATCGCACGTTGTTGTATGGCTCAAAATCAGCGCGATAAATCGTGCCGCGACAGTTCGTAGGACAGCGACAATTTGCTCAATCCCCAGGAAACATAAACGGATTCAGGCTGCTGCGCGCAAAGCCTTCCTGCTCCATACGCGCATCCAGCACCAGCGAGGCCAAATCATCGGCCACCGGTTCCACCGCCGGATCCTTCTCCTGATACAACATCTTCAAATAGGTGCCACAGTCACCACAGCTTTCGGCTTTCACCGCGGCTTTTTCGCTGTCGAGTGACCAGTAGTGCAGGTCGCGCGTTTGCTCGCAGTTGGAGCACTTGCTGCGCACCACATACCATTCACTTTCACACAGATTACAGTGTAGATAACGCAGCCCCTGCTGGCCCACATCCATATGCACCACGCTGGTCACCGGCACGCTGGCGCACACCGGGCAGAATTGACGATGCTCGCCGTATTCTGCGCGGGCTTTGCCGGGGATCAGCGCTGCCATCTGCGCCCAATAGATCGAAAGCGCTGCCCAAATAAACGGGGCTTTATCGCTGCTGACCTGCGCAAAATCCCCCTCCAGTAGCGCGCTGGCCAGGCCTTCCAGCTCGGAAGAGGAGGCTTTTTCCAGGTTCTCCAGCACCGCTAATGCCTGGCCGCTCATCTCGGGCTTCAGCTCGGCAATCAGCGAATGCAGCAGACGCTGCCAGTGGGCATCGCGGGGATAGGTGTGAATATCGAGCGGAGGTTTGCCCTGTTCGGCGCTTTCGGCCAAACGCTGGCGCAAATCGAGTTGCAGCGGGTGATCGTACAGCACGATGTCTTGCGCCTGCGCGATCACTGCAGCAAAACGCAGATAATCGCCCAGCGGATTCTTCGCTGCCAGCTCACGTAAACGCGCTGCACGGCGGCTGTACAGATTTTTCAGCCGAGGGAAAAGTAACGGCGGAACCTGTTCCGCCGTGTTTTTTTCGCCTTTCTCCAGCTGGTCCTGCGGGATAATGCGAATACTCATCAGGGACGTTTTTCCTGTTGTGTTTGGCGTTGGCGCTGCTCACGATACCAGCGTGGATGATGTTTCTTTGCCCACGCGGCCGGCACCCAGCCCTCAACCATGGCAGTAATAGTGCCTTTGACCCACAGGGCCGCATAAATGTGCACCATAATCACCACGATCAATGCCACAGCTGAGACCGAATGCACCACCAAAGCGGCGCGAATCAGCGGAATCGCAAAGGCCCCGGCGAAGTAAGGACGCCAGATAACAATTCCGCTCGCCAGCAGCAAGACTAAGCTGATGATAGCAGCCCAGAACACACACTTCTGCCCGAAGTTGTATTTGCCGGTATCACCCACCTCTTCATTGCGCACGATCTTATTGATGTTTTTCGCCCAGATCAGGTCTTCGCGATTGATCAGATTCTGTTTCCAGTAGCGCAAGAACATGATCAGAAAAGCGGCGAACATCACTACACCGACAAACGGATGCAGGATGCGCGCCAGTTGTGGCGTACCCAGCACGTGCATCAGCCAGTTAAAGGATGGGAAGAAGAAACCCAGCCCGCTCAGGGCTGCCAGAACAAAACAGAACGCCACAATCCAGTGATTGATGCGTTCCGGTGCGCTGTAGCGCACCAGACGATCGCGCTTTTTCATCATTCGCGCTCCTCTTTTTCGTGCAGGTTCTCGTCCTCATCCTCTTCCACCCGGTTCGGCCCGACGCCGACATAGTGGAATACCGAGGCAGCGAAGGTGGCGGCGAAACCGATCGCCGCCAGCGGTTTCCAGATGCCTTTCCAGAAAGTGACCGCCGGACTGATACTCGGGTTTTCCGGCAAACCGTGATACAGCTGCGGTTTGTTGGCATGGTGCAGCACATACATGACATGCGTGCCGCCGACGCCTTCCGGATCGTACAAGCCCGCATTGTCATAGCCGCGCGTATTCAACTCCGCCACGCGTTCTGCCGCCAGCGCCTGCATATCGGTTTTACTACCGAAATGGATGGCGCCGGTCGGGCAGGTTTTCACACACGCCGGTTCCTGACCCACATTGACACGATCGACGCACAGGGTGCATTTATACACGCGGTTGTCATCTTTATTCAGGCGCGGCACGTCGAACGGACAGCCGGCAATGCAGTAGCCGCAGCCAATGCACTGCTCGGACTGAAAATCGACGATGCCGTTGGCGTACTGAATAATCGCGCCTTCGGACGGACAGGCTTTCAGGCAGCCGGGATCGGCGCAGTGCATGCAGCCATCCTTGCGGATAAGCCACTCTAACTTGCCGTTCTCCTCCACTTCTGAGAAGCGCATCACCGTCCAGGATTTGGCGGTCAGATCCGCTGGGTTGTCATACACCCCAACGTTATGCCCAACCTCATCGCGGATGTCGTTCCACTCTGAACACGCCACCTGGCAGGCTTTGCAACCGATGCAGGTGGTCACGTCGATCAGCTTCGCCACCTCCTGCTGATGATTACGCGCCTGCGGGGCAGGCGTGAAACCATTGGTGGCGGAGCGGCGGATAATGTCTTGTGATTGATAAGCCATCTACGTTCTCCTACACCTTCTCAACGTTAACCAGGAACGCCTTGAACTCTGGCGTTTGCGTGTTGGCATCACCGACAAACGGCGTCAGGGTATTGGCGATAAAGCCTTTCTTCGCAATGCCCTGATAGCCCCAGTGAATCGGAATGCCGACGGTATCGACGGTTTTGCCATCCACATCGAGTGGGCGCAGGCGTTTGGTGACCACCGCTTTGGCTTTGATAAAACCGCGATTGGAGCTCACTTTCACCGTATCGCCCTGCACGATGCCCAGCTTGTTGGCCAGCTTCTCACCAATCTCCACAAACTGCTCCGGCTGCGCGATGGCATTGAGCAACGCGTGTTTGGTCCAGTAGTGGAAATGCTCGGTGAGACGATACGTGGTGCCGACATACGGGAACTGCTCGGCTTTCCCCATCGCCGCCAGATCGTCTTTGAACACGCGTGCTGCCGGGTTCGAAATGACGTTCGGATGCAGTGGATTCGTGCCGAGTGGCGTTTCAAACGGCTCGTAATGTTCCGGGAACGGACCTTCGGCCATTTTATCGAGTGCGAACAGGCGGCCCATGCCTTCTGGCTGCATGATAAACGGCCCGACATTGCTGCCCGGTGCGGCGGTGCTGTAGTCCGGAATATCCATACCGCCCCATTTGCTGCCATCCCATTTGAGGATTTGCCGTTTCGGATCCCACGGGTTGCCCTGTGGATCGGCCGATGCACGGTTGTAGAGGATGCGTCGATTGAGCGGCCATGCCCAACTCCAGTTCAGCGTATTGCCCAATCCACTCGGATCGGTGTTATCACGCCGCGCCATCTGGTTGCCATCTGGCGTCCAGCTGCCTGCAAATATCCAGCAGCCGCTGCTGGTGCTGCCGTCATCTTTCAACTGGGCAAAACTGCTGAGCTGCTGGCCTTTTTTCACCAGCAACGTGCCTTTGTCATCGAACACATCCGCCAGCGCTTTGCCGTTGCTCTCCATCGCCACTTCTTCCGAAGCCGGGTTATCAGGCGTCTGGTAGTTCCATGTCATGTTCAGCACCTGCTCCGGCAAGGCACCGCCTTCGCTGGCGTACATTTTGCGCAGACGGCTGTAAATACCGGAGAGTATTTCACCGTCATTCAGCGCTTCGCCCGGCGCATCCTGACCTTTAAAGTGCCACTGCAGCCAGCGTCCGGAGTTGACGATGGAGCCATTCTCTTCGGCAAAGCAGGTGGAGGGCAGGCGGAACACTTCGGTCTGAATCTTCGCCGGATCAACATCGTTGAACTCGCCGTGGTTTTGCCAGAAGGTCGAGGTTTCGGTGTTAAGCGGGTCGATGGTCACCAGGAATTTCAGTTTCGACAGCGAATCGATCACTTTGCGTTTGTTCGGGAACGACGCGACCGGGTTAAAGCCCTGGCATAAATAGCCGTTTACTTTCCCCTGCGACATCATCTCGAAGTACTGCAAAACGTCGTAGCCCTTGTCCCACTTCGGCAGCCAGTCGAAGCCCCAGCTATTCTCGGCCTGCGCTTTGTCGCCAAAGAAGGCTTTCATCATGCTGACAAAGAATTTCGGGTAGTTACCCCAGTAGTTCACCTGGCCGGGTAGCGTCGGTTTCGGCGTATTGGCCGCGAGATAGGTTTGCAGATCGGTCTGTTTCTCCGACGGCAACGTCATATAACCTGGCAAACTTTGCGACAGCAGGCCGAGATCGGTGAGCCCCTGAATATTGGAGTGTCCGCGCAGCGCATTGACGCCGCCCCCAGCCATGCCCATGTTGCCGAGCAACAGCTGGATCATCGCCATGGTGCGGATGTTTTGCGCACCGACCGAGTGCTGCGTCCAGCCCAGTGCATACAGGAATGAGGTGGTGCGATCGCGCGCGCTGGTTTCACCGATCAGCTCGCAGACATGCAGGAAGTCGTCTTTTGGTGTGCCACAAATACGTGACACCATTTCTGGCGTGTAACGGCTAACGTGCTGTTTCAGCAGATTCCACACGCAGCGCGGGTGTTGCAGGCTGTCATCGCGTTTGGCAAAGCCGTCATCGCCCAACTCGTAGTTCCAGCTGGTTTTGTCATATTTGCGATTGGCTTCGTCGTAGCCGCTGAACAGGCCGTCATCAAAATGATAGTCCTCGCGCACAATCAGGCTGGCGTTGGTGTACGCCTGCACATATTCATGCTGGATTTTGTCATTTTGCATCAGCCACAGCAGCACGCCCGACAGGAAAGCAATGTCGGTGCCGGAACGAATCGGCGTGTAAAAGTCTGCCACCGATGCCGTACGCGTGAAGCGCGGATCGATAACAATCAATTTGGCTTTGTTGTGAATCTTGGCTTCCATCGCCCAGCGGAATCCCACAGGATGCGCTTCAGCGGCGTTACCGCCCATCACAACGATCAGATTGGCATTACGGATGTCGACCCAGTGGTTGGTCATCGCACCGCGACCAAATGTTGGAGCAAGACTTGCTACCGTTGGTCCGTGTCAAACGCGTGCCTGGTTGTCGACCGCTAACATGCCGAGCGATCGGGTAAATTTCTGGGTTAAATAGCCGGTTTCATTGCTGGACGCGGAGGCGCACAGCATGCCTGATGAGAGCCAGCGGTTCACGGTAACGCCTGCAGCGTTTTGCGCGATAAAGTTGGCGTCGCGATCCGCTTTCAGCAGTTTAGCGATACGATCAAAGGCGTCATCCCAACTGATACGCTGCCATTTATCTGAACCTGGCGCGCGGTATTCGGGGTAGTGCAGGCGGCTTTCACTGTGGACAAAATCCAGCAGGCCAGCGCCTTTCGGGCACAATGCACCGCGGCTCACCGGATGGTCTGGATCGCCTTCAATGTGGAAAATGGTCTCTTTGGCGTTTTTCGCGCCGTCACCGAGGCTATACATTAATAAGCCACAGCCCACTGAGCAGTAAGTGCAGGTGTTGCGGGTTTCGCGGGCACGCAGCAGCTTGTACTGTCGCGTTTCCGCCAGCGCCACCTCTGGCGTAAAGCCGAGGAGTGCTGCCGATGTCCCTGCCATACCGCCAGCACAGATTTTGAAGAATTTTCTTCGGCTGACGTTCATGAATAATCCTTGAGTCGACATTGCTACAATTTGCCTGCGTCATCCAAATGGTCGCTGCATGACCTTCACCCATTCGTTTCTGTCGCTTACGGGTGTAAGCTCCCGACTTGAAAGGGCTTGCTGCCTTGTCACCATCCGAATGACGGGCAAAAATTTTTTTGTGATGCGTTGGGCCGAGGTTCACAATGACCCAACTAACAGTGTGAGAATAGCAGCAGAATAATACCACTGCTTTAATATGGTTGTTGTCCGAGGCGAGCAAAGTGAAAGTCAAAGCACAGGAAAGTCATCAGAGTGTGATTGAGATCTCAGGCGCAGTGCAGGCGCAGGTGCGTCAGCGGCGTGATATCAGCACGTCTGAAACCGACTGGCTGGCACAAGAGGTGCCGATCGCGCTGGTGTATAACGGCATTTCCCATGTGGTGATGATGGCCACGCCCAACGATCTCGAGGCGTTTGCGCTCGGTTTCTCACTCTCAGAAGGCATTATTGAGAAGCCTGATGAGATCTTCGGCATGGATGTGGTGCCCGGCTGCAACGGTATCGAAGTGCAGATCGAACTCTCCAGCCGCCGTTTTATGGCACTGAAAGAGCAGCGTCGTGCCATGGCGGGGCGCACCGGCTGCGGTGTGTGCGGCGTGGAACAGCTCGACCAGATTGGAAAACCGCTGCAACCGCTGCCGTTTACCCAAACCTTCGATCTGGCGAACCTCGATAGCGGGCTGGCGCAACTGCGCAATTACCAACCCATCGGCAATCTTACCGGATGCACGCACGCGGCGGCATGGATGTCGCCGCAGGGGGAATTGCTCGGTGGCTGCGAAGACGTGGGCCGCCATGTGGCGCTGGATAAACTGCTGGGGCATCGCAGTCAGCAGCCGTGGCAACAAGGTGCTGTGTTAGTCTCCAGCCGCGCCAGTTATGAGATGGTGCAGAAATCAGCGATGTGCGGCGTAGAGATATTATTTGCGGTATCTGCTGCGACCCAACTTGCCGTTGAGGTCGCCGAGCGTTGTCACTTAACGCTGATAGGGTTTAGTAAACCGGGACGCGCTACGGTGTATAGCCATCCACAGCGCCTGATTTAAACCACCTGTACCTGTGGCAGCGCCTGTTGGAGCGCGGCTAATGCGCCGGGTTTGGCGGGGCCGCTGTCGCAAATCAGCAAATCCACGTCTCCAATCGGCGCATATACCGTGCGACTGATCACTCCCAGCTTGCTGTGATCCGCCAGTAAAAAGGTGCGCGAAGCCTGCTGCACCATGGCGCGGGCGATCGCCGCTTCGTGTGGATGGAAACTGCTGGCACCATTTTTGGCATCAATGCCAACCGGTGACAGCAGGGCAACGTCGGCGCGATAGCGGTAAATCTCGTTGACCGTGATTTCACCGCGCGTCTGCTGTGCACCTGCCATCATCATTCCGCCCAGCAAAATCACCTGATTATTCAGCGTTTCATGTTCTTCGGCGGCGCTCAGCGCCAGCGCAGCCTGCAAACTGTTAGTGATAATGGTTAAGCCGGCCATGCTGCGCAGCTGCTCCGCCAGCATGGTGGTGGTGGTGCCGGCATCGAGAAACAGCGTTTGGCCCGGCTGCAAATGCTGCGCAGCCGCTATGGCAATCGAACGCTTCTCTTTTGCCTGGGCACTGCGGCGCACTTGCAGCGGTGCTTCCGGCTGGCTATCTACCGCTACTAAACCGCCATGCACCCGTCGGGCTAAACCCTGCGCTTCCAGCTCAATAATGTCTCGCCGTGCCGTTTCCCGCGAAATACCCAGCTCATTGATAATGCGCTCGGTGCTGACCTGATGCTGCGTGGTCAGCAGGGCTCGAATGCGGTGTAAGCGGGTTTCCTGCAGCATGACTTTTCCCTGTAGCGTAATAATCTGGGCCTAAGCTTACCTGAGTGTCATTATGGCGTCATGTGTATTTAGTTGTATTTGTGTATTTGGTTGCATTTCTCGTTAAAGCAGGCATGATGGTGACAACGGTCACACATCATGCACCCCTTTCACCTTCGCAACGGGAGTTACCATGGCTACACGTTCCACCATCATGGACACCAACAGTTTTCGTGCTGAGCACGCCGACGGTCTGGATGCAGCAACCCGCCAGCTGACGGACAAGCGCAGCAAAGTGTTGGGCGAGTCGTATCGCCTGTTTTATCGTAAGCCGGTGCATCTGGTGCGCGGTGAAGGGCAGTATCTGTGGGATGCCGCAGGTAACAAATATCTCGATGTGTACAACAACGTGGCCAGCATTGGCCACTGCCATCCGGCGGTGATCGAAGCGGTAAACCAGCAGATGAAGATGCTGAATACCCACACCCGCTATCTGCACGAACGCATTCTTGATTACACTGAAGAGCTGCTGGCAACCACGCCAGACGCTATCGACCGTGCCATGTATATGTGCACCGGATCAGAAGCTAACGATTTGGCCATTCGCGTGGCGCGTGCTTTCAGCGGCGGTACAGGCATCATCGTGTCGCAGGAAGCCTATCACGGCACCAGCGATCTCACCTCTGGCGTCTCTCCGGCACTGGGCAGCGGGCAGCCACTGGCGGCCACGACACGCCTGGTTTCGCCGCCGGATGCTTATCGTGTCAATACACCGGATCTCGGTGAATGGTTTGCCAACGAAATTCAGAAACAGATTGATGACATGAAAGCGCACGGCATTAAGTTTGCTGGCTTCCTCGCCGATTCAATCTTCTCTTCCGATGGTGTTTTGCCGAACCCTCGCGGTTTCCTGCAAAAAGCGGTGGATGTGGTGCACGCTAACGGCGGTATTTTCATTGCCGATGAAGTGCAGCCAGGCTTTGGTCGTACCGGTGATGCATTCTGGGGCTTTGCCCGTCACGGCGTGGTGCCGGATGTGGTCACCACCGGTAAACCGATGGGTAACGGTATTCCGGTTTCCGGCCTGCTGGCGAAGAGTCATGTGCTGGCGGCGTTTAGTGACGATATCCCTTACTTCAATACCTTTGGCGGCAACCCGGTTGCTATGGCGGCGGCGCAGGCGGTCCTGACGGTGATTAAAGAAGAGGGCTTGCAAGAGCACAGCCGCGTGGTCGGAGCTAAACTGCTCGCCGAGTTGCAGAAGCTGATGGATCGCCATGAAAGCATTGGCGATGTGCGCGGAGCAGGGCTGTTTATCGGCTTTGAACTGGTGCAGGATCGGGAGAGCAAAACGCCGGATAAAGCGCTGGCGCTGGACCTTACCGAGAAGCTGCGCGATCACCATGTATTGACGTCGGTGGCCGGGCCGTACGGCAACGTACTGAAGCTACGCCCACCATTGGCGTTCCAGGAATCGGATATTGATTGGCTGGTGGGTGCGCTGGATAAGTCACTGACTGAGCTGGGTCGGTAAACCAGGACGGTTGGCTTAAGGCGGTTTCAGGATGATGAACCGGGTCGCCATTCATGGCGACCCGGCTGATAATCAGCACAATTTACTCCGGGTGCATACCTGCAAAGAGTCAGGCGGCTGCGGTCTCGGTCGCAAAAATGCTTTCCATCTTCTGCCATGCCTGTGCGACATCGTCATCCAGATTGAACAAACCTGATGTGCCAACGATAAACACATCCACCCCTGACGCGGCAATCTGCTTAAAGGTGCGCGCATTGCAGGAACCATCAATCTCGGTCAGATAGTGATAACCGTGCTCTTCGCGCAGGGCAATCAGCTGGCGAATCTTGTTCAGTGTTTCCGGGATAAATTTCTGCCCCGCAAAGCCAGGGTCCACCGACATCACCGTAACCTTATCCAGCAGATGTGCATACTCACGAATGCTCTCGGCAGGTGTTGCCGGATTTAATACCACGCCGCAGCGACGGCCCGCTTCTTTGATCTGATTCAGCAGACGGAATATTTTGTTATTCGCTGTTTCTGGATGGAAGCTAATAATATCCGCACCCGCTTCGATACACATCGGAATAATATCTTCCGGGTGGTTCACCATTAAATGCACATCAATCGGCACATCGGTGATCTTACGCAGATTCTCGATAAAGAACGGCGATAACGTAATATTTTTAACGTAGCTGCCATCCATAATATCGACATGATAAAAAGCCGCAGTGCTATTCATCGCTTCGATCTGTTCACGAAAGCGGGTGAGATCCATGCACATTAATGACGGTGAAAATTGAGCGTTCATTGTTTATTTCCTCATTACATAATCCAGCGCCCGCAGGCGCTGTTTATGACATCAATGGAAGAATGAAATAATGTGGCCGAGTACGATGCCGACAATACCGAAGTCCGCGTCGCCAAAGGTGGTGGAAGCAAAGCCCAGGTCGCCCATCAGCGGCAGCAGAATCGCAGGCAGGAAGGAGATCAGCAGCCCTTGTACAAAGGAGCCGACCACCGCGCCGCGACGTCCACCCGTAATGTTGCCGTAGACACCCGCGGTGGCACCGCAGAAGAAGTGGGGCACCAGACCAGGAACAATCACGCTCAGACCAAACAGTGGGCACAGGAACATGCTGATCAGACCGGCGGAGAAACTGCACAGGAAGCCGATGATCACCGCATTCGGCGCAAACGGGAACACCGTTGGGCAGTCCAGCGCCGGTTTGGCGTTAGGCACTAACTTATCCGCGATGCCTTTGAAGGCGGGCACGATCTCGGCAATCACCATACGCACACCGGCGAGAATGATATAAACGCCCGCCGCAAAGGTGATGGACTGAATAATCGCGAACACGATGAAGTTCTGACCGCCGCTCACCTGACTTTCGGTGAACTCTTTACCCGCCACCAACACCAGCGCGATAAACAGAATCATCATGGTCAGCGAAATCGCGACCGAGGAGTCACGCAGGAAGTTGAGGGTTTTCGGCACCTTCAACTCTTCGGTGGATGGACTGCCTTTGCCCACCGCTTTACCGACCAGCGCAGACAGCAGGTAACCGGTCGAGCCGAAGTGGCCGAGCGCCAAATCGTCCGAATTGGTGATTTTACGTGTGAACGGCTGCAGAATCGCCGGGCACACCACCATCATGGTGCCGAGAATCAGTGAGCCGATGAGCACCAGCCAGAAGCCATGTACGCCGCCGACGGAAAGAATCACTGCCAGCATCGCCGACATATAGAGCGTGTGATGACCGGTCAGGAAGATGTACTTCAGCGGGGTGATACGCGCCAGCAGGATGTTCACCAGCATACCGAACACCATGATCATCGCGGTTTCAGTGCCGTAACTCTTCTGCGCCAGCGCGGCCATCGCATCAGTATTCGGCACGACACCCTGAATATTGAACGAGTGCTCAAACAGCTGGCTGAAAATAGTCAGTGTTGCCGCAATCAGGTTGGCCCCGGCGATAAGAATCACAAAGCCCATGATGGTTTTCAGCGTGCCGGAAATCACATCCGACACCGGTTTCTTTTGCAGTAATAAACCAATCAGGGAAAAAAGGCCGACAAGTATTGCGGGTGTTCCGAGAACATCCTTGATGATAAATTGCAGCATAATTACTCCATGTGAGTAAAATCGGGCTATTACAGATTTTCCGCCAGGATTTCTTTAATTTTGGCGTTATCTAATAAATTCGTCAGACCAAATACCTGCGCGCTATGCCCGGATAACTGATCGGCAATATCTTTGGCGCTGATGATTAAATCAGCCTGCTCAGATTTCGCCGTGGTTAAATCGGTATGGCCCACTTCAGCCTCTTTACCTAATTCCGCCACAATTTTCTTCACGTTCATTTCCACAATAAAGCTGCTGCCTAAACCATTACCGCACACAATCAGGACTTTTTTCATAATAGGATTCTCTGGTGGTTAATTTGTAATAACAGCTTCAATCGCTGGTAGGGTTGCCGCCGTCAGCAATTGCTGCAGGCGAGATTCGTCACTGAATACTTCGGCCAATGCTGTGATCATCTGGATATGATCGTCGCCGGAAACGGCGCACAGCATAATCACCACATGCACCGGATCGTTTTCATCCGCTGCAAAACTCACACCGTTCTTCACATGCAGCAACGATAAGCCGTTCTTACGCGCGCCCTGTTCTGGACGGGCATGCGGCATCGCCAGCCCGGGTGCCAGTACATAGTAAGGCCCCAGTTCGGCATGCGAAGTGAAGATGGCATCGAGGTAAGCCGGGGTGATCGCCCCTTCGGCCAGCAGCGGCTCAGCGGATAAACGTACCGCGTCCTGCCAGTCGCTGACCTGTTCTACGATGCGAATATGTTGCGGTGTCAGCCATTGAGTGAGCATCAGTAATTCCTGGTTATTCGTCGATGGAGTGCACTTTAGGTGATTTTATCACCGCTTTTCTGTGATGATTGTCGCAAAAGTTAGCGCTAACACCGGTGTTGTTAAAAAATGTGTTATCGCTAACATTTTTGTGCAGCCCATTTGTCATCGTTGCAAGCACCTGACATGCTCGGAGATTCTGAAAATACTCAGCAGGTGAGGCGTGCCCGAATCTGTGGTGATTAACGTGGCACGTTGGCGCATTTGGTTTTAAGCTGCGTGCGGGTAATGGTGGTAAGTCAGCTAGGAGAAGGCATGGCAGAGAAAAAACGGCGCGGTACCGGCAAAAGCACACTGGCCGATGTTGCCCGTTTGGTCGGCGTGAGCACCATGACGGCATCACGTGCGTTACGCATGCCGGAAAAAGTCTCGCCTGAAATCCGCGCCAAAATTGATGCGGCCGTCGCCGAACTGGCCTATGTGCCAAATATTCAGGCGCGTAATCTGGCGTCGGCATCGTCTAAGCTGATCACCATGGTGGTGCCTTCGTTCGCCACGCCGGGCAGTGCAATTGTGTCGGAAGCGCTGCAAGAGATTCTGCGTCCGCAGGGTTACAACATGATGCTGGCGGAAGCCAACCACTCGGCGGCGGAAGAGAGCGAGTTGATCGAGATGCTGCTCTCCTATAATCCGGCGGCGATGGTACATTTCAACTTCGACAATGCCGCCGAAGCCCATCGTTTGTTGAGTAATTCCGGCCTGCCAGTGATGGATATCGGCGGTGTGCATCAGGAATCTGCGGGAATTAGTATCGGCGTGGATTTTGCCAAAGCGATTCGCCAGCTGGTGCAAAGTTTGGTCGAGCGCGGCTATCGTCATCTCGGCTTGTTGTGCACGCAAACCAATACCACGATTTTCCGCCAGCTGCTGAATGGCTGGCACAGTGGCATGCTGGCAGCGAATCAGGCGCCGCACCGCGTGGTCACCTCGCCGAAAATGCCTACCTTTGCCGCCGGGCATAGCCTGCTGGCTCAGATCCGGCTCACCTGGCCTGAGCTGGATGTGCTGATTTGTACCAGTGACGAAGTGGCGTGTGGCGCCATCATGGCTTGCCACGCCGCAGGCATCTCAATTCCCAGCCAGCTGGCGATCGCCAGCATCGGTGGTGGCCCACTGGCGGCGGTTTGCTCGCCGCCGCTGACCAGCGTTGTACTGCCCTATGAAGAGATGGGGCGCATGGCAGGCAAGCGCTTACTCGCCGCATTGAAGGGAGATGAGCCACCCGCCCTCAACGAACTGCCGGTGCAGCTGAAGTTGCGTGCCAGTACGCACAAGATTTAACCCTGCGGCCCAGCTAACAGACGATGTCACGCTATGTGCGGTGCTTTTCCCAGATTGATCAAATCCTTATCATTACTAAGGCATTGATAACCCTTTTACCGATCATGATTTTAACTATAATGATCCGACTGCTTACGCGGCACCCTGTTGAGGTGATGCTGCAAAACACTAAATGGAGAGGAAGAACATGAGTTATTCACTGCCATCCCTGCCTTACGCGTACGACGCACTGGAACCACACTTCGACAAGCAGACGATGGAAATCCATCACTCTAAACACCACCAGGCTTACGTTAACAACGCGAATGCAGCGCTGGAAGGGTCCGAATTCGCTAACCTGCCGGTTGAAGAACTGATCGCTAAACTGGATCAGCTGCCAGCAGACAAAAAAGGTCCACTGCGTAACAACGCGGGCGGCCACGCAAACCACAGCTTCTTCTGGAAAGGCCTGAAACTGGGCACCAGCCTGCAGGGCGAACTAAAAGCTGCTATCGAAAAAGATTTCGGCAGCGTTGAAGCTTTCCAGGCTGAGTTTGAGAAAGCCGCTACCACTCGCTTCGGCTCAGGCTGGGCGTGGCTGGTGAAAAAGGGCGACAAGCTGGCTGTGGTTTCAACCGCTAACCAGGATAGCCCGCTGATGGGTGAAGCCATTTCTGGCGCATCCGGTGAGCCAATCATCGGTCTGGATGTGTGGGAACACGCTTACTACCTGAAGTATCAGAACAAACGTCCTGATTACATCAAAGCATTCTGGAACGTGGTGAACTGGGACGAAGCGGCTGCACGTTTCGCTGCTGCTAAGTAAGTTCAGGCGAGAGCCAACGCACAAAACCGGTGAAGCTGCTTCACCGGTTTTTTTCTTTACGAAAGTTAAACACTTCTTAAACCACTTCAAGATTATCTCTTCTGACAATACCGTTACGGTCGTTATTAACCTGCCGTTGATAATTTGGGGCATACAGTAGCCGCAGTTGATCACACGAAAGTAAAATAATTATGTCTACTATCACTACCCCTGTGGCGAATAAAGATTCGTCGGCATCTCTGTTTTTGCCGTTAATTAGCGGAAAAGTCAGACCTGATAAGTTATGGAATAGCAGTATGTTCCGCTTTAAATTTGCTTTAAGGTCTTTAATCTTTCCCGTTACAACATTTAATTACCTCAACGCATTAGCGAAACTGCCATTTCTACCCCAACTGCTGAAAATGCAGGGTTTGCTGCCGGCTAAACCGCATCGCCCTTACCTGCGCGCAGGCTTTAGCGTGGCACAACGTGCGCAGGCACTGCTTGACCATTACACGCTGATGGATCAACTGGATAATGCCAAACTGCGCCAGTTACTGCTGAGTCCGGTGTTAAATGTGATTGCCACCTTTAACGGAAAAAATGATGAGGTGTTTGCTATTAATTGCTGCCCAGGACATTTTGACCGCGAAGGTGAAATAACCCTGACACTGCATTATCAAACTCTGAATATTGCCTCGCTCTCATTTTCCATTATTCAGGAAAAGGGCAAGCGCACATTATTGATTGGTGGATTGCAGGGGCCGCGAAAACACATCTCAAATGATGTGATCCGCGATGCAACCAAAGCCGCACATGGCGTATTCCCGAAACGTCTGTTAATGGAAGCGGTATTTATTCTGGCGCAACAATGTGGCGTGCAAGCGATTTGCGCGGTAGGAGATACCACGCATGTGTTCCGCAGCATGCGTTATCGCCACAGTAAAGGTGATAAGTTCTTTGCCAGCTACAGTGAGTTCTGGCTGTCACTGGGCGGTGAAGCCCGTGCCGACGACCTGTTTACGTTGCCGCTGCAGATGGAAAGGAAAGCTCTGGAAGAGATCGCCAGTAAGAAACGCGCGGAGTATCGCCGTCGCTATGCACTGTTGGATGCGTTGAACACCCAGGTATTGCTGGCAGCAGGGGTTGAACCCGTGGCAGGGGCTGAACCAGTGCAGGAAGAGAGCGTAGAACGCGACGTATCACACGCCGCGTAATCGGGTATCAGAACGGCTGCTTCGCGTAGCCGGTCATCACCTTCAGCCCCATCTCACGCCCCAGCGCGGTCATTGGATGCACCACCACCAGGCCGCGCACGCTCTTCTTAAATGCGCCCATGTTGGCTTGTTCTTTCTTGGTGATCTCACGGCTGAAACCCAGCTTCTGCAGCTGTTGCGCTTCTTTGCTCAGCTTCTCATCGCGAACACTGCGCAGACGTTCAATTTCCTGCACCAGCTTCTCTTTTTCACGCAGCAACTCGCCGAGTTTTTCGGCATCGCCAGATTCCAGCAGCTGGGGTTCTTTGCGATTCAATGCGTCCAGTTGATCACTGAGCAGTTTGATCTCGGCTTTTTCTTGTTCTTTCATCAGGGGAAACTCGTTAAGGAAAACAGGCAAAGGATACATCAAAACGGGGCGATTTTGCAGCGGGGCGGATTCGACCGCGACAGTGCCCCTAAACGGCCGGCTTCTTAAAGGCTTGCTTGTGGGAGATGCGCGATATCAGCTCGGTGAGCGATAGCACCATGGTCGAGCGCACCATCTGCAGATAGCGCTGTTGCTGCATACTGCGTAATGCCTCGTCGTCTCGGGTGAAGTCAGGTTGTGGCGGCCATGCTACGACGCAGTGCAGTTCACCAAACGGCCCCAAAATCTCATCGTCAGTAAAGCGGTAGTCGCTGGTGTCGTGATCGAGTTCTTCACGCAGCGCCAGCAGCAGCTCACAATCTTCATATTCATGGCGATTAATCACGCCCAAGCCGTAAATCAGTTTCAAACGCACCGACAGCTCGCCCAGCGGACCGTCGCCGAGCAGCAACGGCTCAACCGCGTATTTCACGGCATAATCGTCTTTACGGAAAACCTGCAACACCAGCAGGTTGACCGCTTCAGCCAATAGCTCAACGGCGGCGATCAGGAAGCTTCTCACCGATCGACCGGCGTTCAGGCGCTCAAGCACCCGGTTTTCAAAAGCTTGCTTCTCTTCCATTATTGCCTGCATCGTTCCGCTACCGCCGACGGGCACGGTTGGCACCGCGCCCGAGTGAGCTATTAAAAGGTGCGCATTATGCCATAGCGTTGTAAGCACTCACCACTGAGGTGACCACTTCGCTATTGGCTTCCAGTCCAGAGATCTCGGCCAGTGTTGCCTGTGGGCCTTTCTCAGCCAACAGGGCAGCCAGTTCCTGTGCCTGTGGATCGGCTTCGCTGCGGTAGTGCATCGCGGCAGCGATACCCTGCACCAGGTTGGCGTGTGGCAAGTGGTACTCAAGGGTGCCGAGCGTGGGTTTGATCAGACGATCGCCCGCGCTGAGTTTACGCAGCGGCTGGCGGCCAACACGTTCAACATCATCTTTCAGGTATGGATTTTCAAAACGAGTGAGGATTTTCTGGATGTAAGCGGCGTGCTTGTCGGCATCAAAGCCATAGCGCTTGATCAGCACCTCGCCGCTCTCCTGCATCGCACCCTGCACCACGGCACGCACTTTCTCATCCAGAATCGCATCACGGATGGTAGCGTGGCCGGCTAACTGGCCAAGATAGGCGGTGATGGCATGGCCGGTATTCAGTGTGAAGAGTTTGCGCTCGACAAATGCCATCAGGTTGTCGGTCAGCTCCATGCCAGGAATGTTTGGCAATTCACCTTTGAACTGAGTTTTATCCACAATCCATTCGCTGAAGGTTTCGACTGTCACTTCCAGCGGATCGTTGCTGCCGGCCTCAGAAGGCGGCACGATGCGGTCAACGGCGGAGTCGACGAAGCCAACGTGCTCTTCAACCCACGCGTGATACTGCTCTGGCAGCGCTTTCAATACGTGCTGCTTCAACTGACTGGTGCCGCGCACCATGTTTTCACAGGCGATGATATTCAGCGGACGGACATTACCGTTGTCGCTGCGTTTGGCCAGACCTTTCGCCACACCGCCTGCGATGCGCTCCAGAATTTGCGGACCAACCGCCGTGGTAACGATATCAACCTCAGCAATCAGCGTGACGATGTCGTCGCTGGTGCTGTTCACTGCGCTAACGCCGGTAACGATTTCGACCTTTGCCTGCTCGCCAACTACATGAACCGGATACTCATGACGGGCGTTAAGGGCATCCAGAACCACCTGATTCACATCCGCGAAAACCAGTTCGATACCGGCATCAGCCAGTAACTTACCGATAAAACCGCGACCGATGTTACCTGCTCCAAAATGTAACGCTTTCATAAATTTGACCCATATCAAATGACGAAAGGGCGGGCAAATCCGCCCCGGAAATGTGGGACGGGCTTGCCCGCCCCAGGGAAGTTAAAACGTGGTATTACGCTTTCGCGGTGTTACCTGACAGCAGATCCAGCACATCCTGAACGCTGGTGGTGTTCGCCAGCTTCTCAATCACGCTGTCATCATCCAGCGCGTTGGTCAGGCTGGTAATCACCTGAATGTGTTCGTTATTGCGAGCGGCAATACCAATCACCAGGCGCGCTACATCATCGGCTTCTTCACCAAACAGCACACCTGCTGGGTACTGGCAGAACACCACGCCAGTTTTCAGCACGCGATCTTTGGCTTCCACGGTGCCGTGCGGCACAGCGATAGACTCACCGAGATAGGTCGGGGTCAGCTTTTCACGTTCCAGCATTGCTTCAACGTACTCTGGCTGGACATAACCGCCTTTCACCAGCTGCTCACCAGCAAAACGAATCGCCTGCTCTTTGTTGCTGGCGCTCAAGCCGAGGAACACGTTGTCCGCGCCCAGTTTGAACAAGTTAGCGCTGCCATCGTCATAGCTGTCTGCCAGCGTGGTCTGCACGGTTTCACGATGTGCTTCACTGCGGTTAGCGGCGATCAGACGTTCAGTCAGATTGCTGTACAGCGCGCTATCGAGGAAGTTATTCAGTGAAATATGCTGCGCCTGCGGTGCCTGACGCATCGCACGTTCCGTCAGATCGCGGTGGGTAATCACCAGATCCACATCGCCCGGCAGTGAGTTAATCGCACTGTTGGTTACCGAGATATTGCTCAGGCCAGCATCCTGCACTTTCTTACGCAGCACACCTGCACCCATGGCGCTGGAACCCATACCGGCATCACAGGCCACGATGATTTTACGCACGTGGCTCACATCAACACTGTTGGCATCGGCGATAACCGGAGAACCCGCAACGGCCTGACCTTTCGACTGCGCTTTCATATCACGCATACGCTGAGTCGCAGCTTCGATATCGTCATCTTCTTTCACTTTGCTGGTTTTCAGCAGGATAGAAGAGACCACGAAGGAGACGGCAAACGCCGCGATGATGGCCGCGATGTTAGCGAAGTATGCGCCTTTTGGCGTCATCGCCAGTACTGCGAGGATTGAACCCGGAGACGCTGGAGACACCAAACCGCCGTTCAGTACGGTCAGGGTGAACACGCCTGTCATACCACCGAGGATCACCGCCAGCAGCAGACGTGGCGCCATCAGCACGTACGGGAAGTAAATTTCGTGGATACCACCAAGGAAGTGGATGATGGCCGCACCGCCTGCAGACTGCTTGGCGCTACCGCGACCAAAAATCATGTAGGCAACCAGCACACCCATACCTGGGCCTGGGTTAGCTTCAATCAGGAAGAAGATAGATTTACCGGCTTCGCTGGCCTGCTGGATACCCAGTGGCGAGAAGATACCGTGGTTGATGGCGTTATTGAGGAACAGGATTTTCGCCGGTTCAACAAAGATAGAGGTCAGTGGCAGCAGGTTGTTCTGCACCATCAGATTTACGCCCGCCGCAAGGATGTGTGACAGACCTTCAACCAATGGACCGATGCCGATGAACGCCAGCAGCGCCAACAGCATACCGATGATACCGGCTGAGAAGTTGTTAACCAGCATCTCAAAGCCGCTTTTGATTTTACCATCAACCATACGGTCAAAGGTTTTGATCGCCCAGCCGCCCAGTGGACCGGCAATCATCGCGCCGAGGAACATCGGCATATCTGCACCGACAATCACACCCATGGTGGTAATGGCACCGACCACGCCGCCGCGATCGCCGCCCACCAGACGTCCACCGGTGAAACCGATCAACAATGGCAGCAGGTAAGTGATCATTGGGCCGACTAGTTTCGCCAGCGTTGCGTTTGGAATCCATCCGGTTGGGATGAACAGTGCTGTGATGATACCCCAGGCGATAAACGCACCGATGTTTGGCATCACCATGTTACTCAGAAAGCGACCAAAGCTCTGGACCTTGACCTTCGCTGATGAGGACATAAACCCACCCCTTATTGAGACGCGCTGCAATAAGAGCGCGGTTGTTTTTGTTAAGACTTTTATTGAGCCGTTCCGGCGCGGGCCGTGGCATCACTGTATGCACGCGGACTCTAGCACTAGTTTATTACGCTGCGTAGCATCCGGGATAAGTGTGATGCAGATCACTCAAAATTGGGGTGGTCAGGGTGCTATAAGGTGATGAAGATCACATAAATAGAGTGTAAGAAAAGTACGAAGGCGAAATTTCAAGCAAAACAACGGGATAAATGTGACTTAAGTCACCTTTGAAGCGCTGTGGTTTGTTTCATAAGTGTGATTGAGATCACAAATTATTTTTGGTCGAAAATGCGCCAGATCACACAATAGCGATGCAGATAAGTGAGGTGTAAGGAAGTGACGAAAAATCTGAAAGGTGCAATAAAGAGTATGTCAGGAAAAGGGCGACCTTTAGTCGCCCCTGAACGCATTAAAAACGAGGTTACAAACCACCCTGCACAGCATTCTGTGCCTGAGTCAGGGCTTGAGCATTGCTGGAAAGGTTGCTCATCAGGGTGTTGTACTGCGTGGCCTGATCCTGCGTTGGGAACTGAACGCCACCGTCATTGAAGGTCACACGCGTGCCCTGCGACTGCAGATAATCACCGGTTTGCACCGCCGCCTGGCTCAACGCCTGCAGCTGAGGCAGCAATGGAATCAGCGTACCTGCCGGCTGCGTCACCACTTTGGCGTAGACGCTGTCATACACTTTCTTCAGATCGTCTGGCTGCTTCAACGTGGCTTTGCTGCTGTCGGCCTGCATTTTGGCGCTCTGAATCTGCTGTGACAGCACACTGAGGTTGCCGCTCGCCTGACGCAGACTGTCGCGACGGGTCAGATAATCTTGTGGCACACGAATCGCGGCCAGTTCATCAACCACAGGGCGCATGCCTTGCTCAACCGCCTGATTGGCCTGCTGAGAGAAGCCATACAGAATGGCGTAGTCGCCCGCGTAGTTACCGAAGGTCTGCTTCTGGTTTTCGCTCAGGCTAGGCAGATGCTCGCCGCTGCGCATCGCGGTATTCTGCAGGAAATCGGTGAAAGCTTTGCGCTGATCGCCTTCTTTATCGCCACAGGCGGTAAGTTGCAGCACAACCAGTGCGCTGACCATAAGCATGCCGGTACGCATCCAGATGCGGGATAATCCTGACGCCATGTTGAACTCCTGTTATGGCTAATTTCGATTCGGTGGGAATGGTCCTAAAGGATAGTGCAATGGCCTGGTGTGTACAACGGGTTGAGAGGCGGCAAACTGTGGCAAAGCGCGCACCCTGGTGCGCCGGATAGAGGTAATGAAAGAAATGTGCTGGTGGTCAACCCTAAAGGTTGTGCTCCACCGACACCAACGAACGCAGGCAACAAACTGAACCTAAAGGCCGAAATCGCCTGGCGGCATCAGGCAGGCCGCACTGATGCCGCCAGGTTGTGATTTAAAACACCAGCGCCTGCCCATCCTTCCGGCTTTCAGTGGCGGCAATGTAGAAGCCTTGCGGGTCACGCACAATCGCCTGCGCACCGCCGAAATTGTAGCTCTGTAACGGATCTTCTACCGTAATCTGGTGACCCATTTCGCGCAGTTTCGCCAGCACATTACGATCGATACCCGGTTCCACTACAACCGCGCGACCTTGCTCAACACGCCAGCGCGGTGCATCTATCGCCGCCTGCGGATTCTGCTTGTGCTGCATGATGCGGAGCGCCAGTTGCAGATGTCCCTGCGCCTGCATTGGGCCACCCATTACGCCAAACGACATCAATGGCTGTCCCGCCGCATCCAGCGCAAATGCCGGAATAATGGTGTGGAACGGGCGTTTGCTGCCGGCCACCACATTCGGATGCTGCGGATCGAGTGAGAAGCCGCAGCCGCGGTTCTGCAAGCTGATGCCAGTATCCGGCACCACCACGCCCGACCCGAAGCCCATATAGTTGGACTGAATAAACGAAACCATCATGCCGCTGGCATCGGCAGTCGAGAGATACACGGTGCCGCTCTGCTGCGGGGATCCGAAGGTAAAATCACCGGCCTGATCAGGATTGATGAGCTGGGCGCGCTGTTTAAGATAGCTGTCGCTCAACAGCAGTTCTGCCGGGAACTCCAGATGGTCGTAGTCGGTGACGTAGCGATCCAGATCGACTAACGCCAGCTTCATCGCCTCAATGGATAAGTGCAGCCACGGCACGGAATCCGGCGTGTAGCTGCCGATGTCCCACTGCTCGAGAATTCCGAGCGCAATTAAGGTGGCGATGCCCTGACCGTTGGGTGGCAGCTCCTGCACCGAACCGTTGGCAAACGGGCGTGATAGCAGATCCACCCAATCGGCACGATGGTTGTTGAGATCGGCCATGCTGAGTGCTGCGCCGTGCTGTTCGGCAAATGCCACTATTTTCTCGGCTAGCTCACCCCGATAGAAGGCTTCACCCTTGGTTTCGGCGATTTTCTGTAATGTCTCGGCCTGCGCCGGGTTACGGAACAGCTCACCGGCACGCGGCGGTCGGCCGTCTGGCGCAAAACACTCAACAAAACCCGGCTGAGACTTCAGTTTGTTGTAGCCGCGCTGCCACAGATGGGCGATCAGCGGCGAAACCGGGAAGCCGTCACGGGCGTATTCGATAGCCGGTTGTGCCAGCGTGGTCAGCGGCAATGTGGCAAAGCGCTCGGTCAGCGTCACCCAGGCAGAAACCGCGCCCGGCACGGTCACCGCTTCCCAACCGATTTCCGGCATGGCGCTGTGTCCGGCAAAGCGTTCTGCATTCCAGCTGGCGGGGGATCGGCCGGAGGCATTTAAGCCATGCAGCTCTTTGCCATCCCAGATAATGGCAAACGCATCGCTGCCAATGCCGTTGCCAGTGGGTTCCAGCACCGTCAGCGCCATCGCGCTGGCAATCGCTGCATCCACGGCATTGCCGCCCTGTTGCAACATGCGCATCCCCGCCTGTGCCGCCAGCGGCTGTGACGTGGCGACTGCATTGCGGCCCATCATTGGGGCACGGTGCGAGGCATAACTAACGTTGAAATCCAAATCGCTCATAACGGTTCCTTAATGTGAGTCATTGCGCGGATCAAGCGCGTCGCGCAGTCCATCGCCCAGCAGATTGAAGCCCTGCACGGTGAGAAAAATCGCCAGCCCAGGGAAAATAGACATCCAGGGTGCCTGCTCCAGGTAGCCCTTAGCGGTGTTCAGCATCGCGCCCCAGGAAGGTGAGGGCGGCTGTTGGCCGAGTCCGAGGAATGACAGGCTGGCTTCGGTAATAATGGCGGAAGCAATCGCCAGCGTGGCCTGCACCAGAATCGGTGATAGCACGTTGGGCAACACATAACGCAGGATGATCCAGCGGTCCGGCAAACCGATGGCGCGCGCCCCGTCGATATACTCTTCATGGCGGATGGCAATCACCTGGCCGCGCGTCAAACGGGCAAAGATCGGCATGGCGGAAAGCCCAATGGCGATCATCGCATTGGATAAACTCGGTCCAAGAAACGCACCCAACGCAATCGCCAGAATCAGAAACGGGCAGGCAAGCAGCGCTTCGATAAAGCGCGAGATAATGCCATCGCACCAGCCCTGCCAGTAACCGGCAATCAAGCCCAGCGGCACACCAATCAAAATGGCAATCATCACGGAGATGCAGCCTGCCAGAAGTGAGGTGCGCGCCCCCCAAATCAGACGCGACAGAATATCGCGGCCCAGCTCATCGGTCCCCAACCAAAACAGCGCGGAAGGGACTTTGCGCACGGCAAGGAAGTTTGCCTTGATCGGATCGGCCGGTGCCAGCCAGGGGGCCAGCAACGCCACGGCTACAAACAGCAGCACGATCACTGCGCCGATCAGCGCACTCTTATTACGCAGAAATTTCTTCAGCACCCGGCGGTTGGGCTTTGCAACTGCAGGCACTGCGCCTGCTGTTAACACCTCGCTCATGGTTAGCCTCGCATTTTCGGGTTGATTAACAGATAGAGCACATCCGCCAGCAGGTTCAGTAGCAGGAAGCCGATCGCCACCACCAGCACCACGCCCTGTACCACCGCGTAATCACGGTTAAACACCGCATCGACAATCATCTTGCCGAAACCGGGCAGGGTGAAAACCTGCTCGGTTAACACCGCACCGCCCAGCAGCTCACCAAACAGCAAGGTGGTGAGCGTGACGATCGGCATCAGTGCGTTACGGAAGGCATGCTTCAGCACCACTTTGGGGGCCAGCAGACCTTTGGCGCGCGCGGTGCGGATGTAATCGGCCTTTAGCACGCTGATCATTGATGCCCGCGTATGGCGCATCAGTGTGGCAGCAAGACCCGTCCCCAGCACTAAAGCGGGCAGCAGCAGGGTTTTCAGGTTCTGCGCGACATCTTCACTGATGGGTACAAAGCCGGAGGCCGGTAACCATTGCAGATGCACCGAAAACAGCAGGATCAGCAGAATGCCCAGCCAGAAATGCGGCACCGATATGCCGGAGAGCGCGACAAAATTGGTGGTGTGATCGACCCAGGTGTCTTTGCGCACCGCCGCGATAATGCCCATGCTGATGCCAATCCCCAGCGCAATCACCATCGCCAGCAGCGACAGCTCCAGCGTTACCGGCAACTTGCTGGCGATCAGCGAAGTCACCGGCTCTTTGGTGCGCAGTGACATGCCTAAGTCACCCTTCAGCGCATTGCCGATCCACGCGAAATACTGCGTGGGGATCGGGTCATCCAGATGATATTCCGCCCGCAGCTGCGCGATGACCGCGGGATCGCGCTCCTCACCCGCCATCGCCAGCACCGGATCGCCCGGCAGCAGCTTTTGCAGCGCAAACACCATGATGCTCACCAGCAGCAGCGTGGGGATCGCCAGCAACAAGCGTTTAACAATCAGTTCCAGCATCATCGCTCCTCAGCGGTTTACTGCGCCAGGCTCACACCCGCGAGGCGTACTAAGCCATCAGGCCAGGCTTTAAAGCCCTGCAGTTTTTTCGTCATGCCGAAGATGCGCGGCTCGAAGTAGAGATAGGCAATCGGCATATCGGTTTGCAGCTGATTCACCACCTTGGTGTACAACGCCTGGCGCTGCGCCTGATCGTTGGTGAGGCGTGCGGCGCTCAACCACTCATCAACCTGGGCATTGCTGTAGCGACCGTCGTTGAGCGTGCCTTTGCTGTTGATAAATGAGTAGATGCTGCCATCGGGATCGGGACGGCCGGACCAGCCGGATAAGCTAAGCTGGTAATCGCCACGCTGCTGACGATCCAGCAAGCTGGCGAACTCACTCATCTGCAAGTTGAGGTTTATGCCCGCTTCACCGACCATTGCCTGAATCACCTGACCAACCTGCTGTGCGGTTGGGTTGTTGGTGACCAGCAGCGTTAGATTGAGCGGCGTGGTGACGCCCGCCGCCTTCAGCAATGCTTTGGCTTTCTCCACATCGCGCGTACTGACTGGGGTGTTAACGTGATAGGGACTGACCGGTGAGAACGCCTGGTTGGACGGGGTATATAACCCTTCAAACGCCACCTGATTCAGCGCGTCGCGGTCAATCGCCAGCGAAAAGGCTTCGCGTACACGCGGATCTTTCAGTGGACTGTTGGCGTCTACCTTGCCGTTATTGATATTGAAAGTGATGCCCTGATAGCCGAGGCCGGTGACTTTGGCCAGCGCCAGCTTGCTGTCGCCTTCTACCGTTTTCACATCGCTGGCCGCGACGCCTTCCGTCAGGTCGAGATCGCCTGCGCGCAGGTTGGCGAGACGCACCGAGGCATCCGGAATCGGCAGGAAAATCACTTTATCGAAGTGATAAGCGCTCTTATTCCAGTAGTTTTCAAACCGCGTCAGCACGATACGGTCCTGCTGTACGCGGCTGGCGAATTGATACGGGCCGGAGCAGACCGGATGCGTCGCGAAATCTGGTTTTTTGGCCGCTTCCGGTGCCAGCATGGCGCCCGCACGGTCGGTGAGCTGGCTGAGCAGCGCGGCATCGGGCGTTTTCAGGTGGAACTTCACCTGCATTGGCCCACTCACTTCCACGCTGTCGATAGAGGAGATTTCGCTTTTACGCAGCGAACCCGGCAGCGTTAGCGCGCGCTCGATATTAAACTTCACCGCGTTGGCATCAAACTTCTCGCCATCCTGGAAGGTCACGCCCTCGCGCAGGTTCATGGTCAGGGTTTTGCCGTCATCGCTCCACGCCCAATCGGTTGCCAGGCCGGGCACCACTTTCAGGTTCTCATCCACATCTACCAAGCGGTCACACATGGCGGCAAACACAAAACGTCCGTAATAGGTGCGCGCCAGATGTGGATCGAGCATGTCCGGGTCGGCACCGAGGCCAATACGAATCACGCTTTCCGCCTGACTGTGTGCACTGGCACCGAGCAAGAGCAGGCCGCTTAAGGCCGTGATTAACGTAATACGAGCTTTCTTCACAGGCGAATCTCCAGAGGGTTAGGCTTGTTGTTTGACCGCCTGCTCAAACAGCGCGCGGCGACGTAAAAAGGCGGCAGAAGGGGGGGCAATCACGATGACGCTGCGATCGCGGTTAATCTCCTGCCAGCGATGACAGGCAATCTGGCGGCCACCGCTCAGCACCTGGTTAATCGGTTCAAACTGACGGCAATCCGATGTCGCCCATGGGCAGCGGGTGTGAAAACGACAGCCACTGGGCGGATTCGCTGGATTGGGCAAATCGCCCTGCAGCATCGGAATCTGGCGGCTGACACCCGGTTGCATCTGCGGCGCGGAGGCGATCAGCGCTTGGGTGTAGGGGTGCAGCGGCGCGTCAAAAATCTCGTCCACGGTGGCGACTTCAACTATCTGTCCGAGATACATCACCGCCACGCGATCGCTCATATGGCGAATCACCGCCAGACCGTGCGCCACGATGATCATCGTCAGGCCAAACTGCTGTTTCAGGCTTTCCAGCAGATTCACCACCTGCGCCTGCACGGAAACGTCTAAGGCGGAAACCGGCTCATCGCCCAGCAGTAGCTTAGGTTGGGAGGCGAGGGCACGGGCGATGCCGATACGCTGACGCTGACCGCCGGAGAATTCGTGCGGATAACGTTCTGCCCAGGCCGCAGGTAAACCCACGGTGCGAAGCAGTTCCGCAACACGAGCATGGCGCGCCTCTCGGCTCAGTTTTTCATGCAGCCACAGCGGCTCGCCGACAATCTGTTGCACCGTCATGCGTGGATTCAGCGAGGCAAAGGGGTCCTGAAAGATGATTTGCAGCTCACGGCGTAGTTGATTAAGGCGTGCGCCGCTGGCATCGGTAATGCTTTCACCCTGGTAGAGTACTTCCCCGGCGCTGGCGGCCAGCAGACGCAGCAGCAAACGTCCCAAGGTCGATTTGCCTGATCCTGACTCGCCGACAATGGCCAGCGTTTCGCCCGGCATCACCTGTAACGAGACCCGATCCACCGCCGTGACGCCGCGATTGCGTTTGAATAAGCGGTTGGGCCCGGCGAAGGTTTTGCTTAAATCGCGGCACTCTAAAATCGGTTTCATGCGGTCTCTCCCAGCGTGACATGCTGTTCCAGTGGGGCGCGGAAACAGGCGACCTGATGATCGTTCGCCACTGCACGCAGCGCTGGGCGGTTGTGCTGACAGCGGAGTTCGGCAAACGGGCAACGATTGGCAAAGCGGCAGCCCGCAGGCATGTTATCCGGCAGCGGAACCTGGCCGGGAATGGTCGCCAGTGCGCCGCTGCGCGCGCTCAGGCTAGGGATCGACCCCATCAGGCCAATGGTGTATGGATGTTGGGGATCGTTGAAAATCGCTTCCACGCTGCCGGTTTCCACCACCTGGCCGGCGTACATCACCGCGACGCGCTGCGCGACTTCGGCCACCACACCAAGGTCGTGGGTGATCATTAATACGGCGGTACC
This sequence comes from Pantoea sp. SM3, assembly GCF_000963995.1. NCBI lineage: Bacteria > Pseudomonadati > Pseudomonadota > Gammaproteobacteria > Enterobacterales > Erwiniaceae > Pantoea > Pantoea sp. SM3. Next base: position 79,400 of record NZ_JZRD01000016.1, on the reverse strand, counting down.
GGTTTCCTGCTTCAGGGTGTTCAGCAGCGCCAGAATCTGTGCCTGAATGGTGACGTCGAGTGCGGTGGTCGGCTCATCGGCAATCAGCAATTTTGGATTGTTAATCAATGCCATGGCGATCATCACACGCTGGCGCATGCCACCAGACAGTTGATGCGGATAGGCTTTCAGGCGCATCTCCGGCGCGGGGATTTGCACTTTTTGCAGGATGGTCAGTGCCGCTTCCATCGCGGTGCGGCGATTAACATGGCGATGGCGCATCACTGCTTCACTCAGTTGGTCGCCCAGGGTAAAGGCCGGGTTGAGCGAGGTCATTGGCTCCTGGAAAATCATCGCCAGCTGATTGCCGCGCAGGCTGGCGTAGTCGCTGGCGCTGAGATCGCGCAGGCTGCGCCCGTCGAACTGCATCTCGCCCTGTAAGATCTCAGCACTGGCAGGTTGCAGGCCCATCAATGTGAGTGAGGTGATGCTTTTGCCGCAGCCCGATTCCCCAACCAGTGCCAGCGTTTCACCGGCATGCAGCGTCAGAGAGATATCGTCCAATACCGTGACGGGCGAACCGCGAAACTGCACGCGCAGGTTGCGAACGGCAAGCACCGGGTGATCGTTCATGGCGTCTCCTCTTGATGGCTGTACAGTGCTTCAAGCAGCGCCTGTTGCAGCGCCAGTAAGTGTTCGCGCATTGCGGCAGCGGCTTCATGCGGCTGGCGTTGCGCGATGTGATTCACCAGGCGCTGGTGATGGTCGTCGTAATTGTTGAGGCGGGCGGGCGTGCGCGCCTGCACACGCAGATGCTGCCAGCCCGGATCGCGGCGTACGGCGTCTACGGCGTCGAATAATCCCAGCATCAGGCGATTCCCGGCGGCTTCGGCGATGGCGCGATGAAAGGCGCTATCCCACAGTTCGTGCTGATCGCCATCCTCCGGGGCTGTGATGCCATTCATGCGTTCCAGCAGGCGCTTCATCAGTGCGATCTGCTCTTTACTGGCGCGCAGGGCGGCCAGCCGCGCCAGTCCGGGTTCCAGCTGCAAGCGGGCTTCCATCACCTCCAGCAGGTTCGACTGCTGCGGCAGATCGTGCAGCGCCAGCGGCTGTACCGGTGCCGCCGGGCCAACAAAGGTGCCTTTGCCCTGCTTGCGCCAGATGCGTCCCTCCTCTTCCAGCACATCAAGCGCGCGTCGGATCTCACGACGCCCAACGCCAAAGCGCTCCGCCAGTTCACGCTCGGTAGGCAACGCGCGATCGGGCTGCTGCTCGTGTTGCTGGATCAGTTGACGCAGTTGCTCCAGAGCGGAGCTGGAGTTGCGGGCGTTATCTGACGTGTGACTCATGATTGGTTCGCCTGTTTAAGCATCAGAAAAAGATCGGTAATCCCGGATTAACCAGCAATTTTACTGATGAAAGGCTGAGCAACCGGCTTTCTCAGCTTAGGCAAGAAGTGAACCAATATTGAATTGGTTCAAAGATGACAACCACGCGACAGAAATAACCCTTTGAAGAGTAAGTAAAAGTTTTTTCGGGCTTCGTTTAAATCTGAGAGGTGCATCAATATTCGCCCTAGGGTGTGCGCTTCAAGTTGGTGCGCCTACGCTGCATGACTGTGCAATACACAAGAGGGAAAAGGAGTCGTTCAGCTAAATAGTGTTAAATTTCAATTTCTTGAAATATTGGCACTTTTTTTGAATGTGCAAAAGCAGATGCAGGAGCGATAGCGGGTAACCGACGTCGCCAGACAATTTGCAATGGGTCACTAGGGTTCCGGTCGAAAGATGCTGGTCCGAGAGTGACCGACCGTCCTCTGACGGTTACACGGCGGGACAAAAGCCCGGGAGGAAAGCGAGATCGTTGCTCGCCGCCTCCTGCTTGTTTTCGCCCGTTAACGCCAGAGGAACCATCATGATCAAAGCCTGCCTTCGCTTGCTGTTGCTTTGCACCGTCGCACTGTTCAGCGTCAATACGCTGGCTGCCGACAAACCCTCCTTCAAGATCTGTTGGTCCATTTACGCGGGCTGGATGCCATGGGATTACGCCCAGCAAAGCGGCATCGTGAAAAAATGGGCCGACAAATACGGCATCGACATTCAGTTAGTGCAGGTCAACGACTACATCGAATCGGTGAACCAATACACCGCCGGAGGGTTTGACGGCTGCACCATGACCAACATGGATGCGCTGACGATTCCTGCCACCGGCGGCGTGGACAGCACGGCGCTGATTGTTGGCGACTATTCCAACGGCAACGACGGTATTCTGCTGAAAGGCAAAGGCAACATTGCCTCGCTGAAAGGCAAACCGATCAATCTGGTCGAACTCTCTGTGTCTCACTATCTGCTGGCGCGTGCACTGGAGAAATCCGGCATGAGCGAGAAGGATGTCAAAGTGGTGAACACCGCGGATGCCGATCTGGTGGCGGCGTTTGGCACCTCGGACGTGCACTCCATCGTGACCTGGAATCCGCTGCTGGCGGAAGCTGAGAAGCAGCCGGACAGCCATTTAATTTTCTCTTCAGCACAAATCCCCGGCGAAATCCTCGATCTGCTGGTGGTGAATACCGCCACCTTGAAAAAGTATCCGCAGCTGGGCAAGGCGCTGACCGGTGCCTGGTATGAAACCCTGAAAACCATGTCCGGTGCGAGTGACAGCGCCAAAGCTGCCCGCACGCAAATGGCGCAGGCTTCCGGCACCGATCTGGCGGGCTTCGATCAGCAGCTGGCCGCCACTCACTTGTTCAGCGATGCCAAAACCACCCTCGATTTTGTCGACAGCCCGCAGCTGAAAGCCACCATGCAGCTGGTCGCAGAGTTCTCCTTCAAGCATGGATTACTGGGAGAAGGCGCACCAAGTGCTGATGTGGTGGGCGTGGAAACGCCAGCAGGCAACTGGGGCGATACCAATAACCTGAAACTGCGCTTCACCGATGAGTTCACCAAACTGGCCGCTGCGGGTCAGCTATAAGCGAGACGATGCCGATGCGTAAATTGATCAACTACCAACCGCTGCCGCTTGGTCGCCTGCTGCTTGGCATCCTGCCGCTGCTGGCGCTGCTGCTGGTCTATCTGTTCGCGTCGGATGCGCGTCTCAGCCTGAACGCCGCAGACAAACTGTTGCCGGGGTTTAACGCGATGGGGGACGCCATCAGTCGCATGGCGTTTCAGCCCAGCCCGCGTACCGGGGAATACCTGCTGTGGACCGACACCGCTGCTAGCCTGATGCGTCTGCTGAGCGGCGTGGCGATCAGCGCACTGCTGGCGCTGGCGATTGGCCTGTTCACCGGCGCGCTGCCGGTGGTGCGGGCAGTGCTGGCACCGCTGGTGACGGTCGTCGCGCTGGTGCCACCGCTGGCGATTCTGCCGATTCTGTTTATCTGCTTTGGCCTGGGAGAAGTGTCGAAAGTGGTGCTGATCGTGATCGGCATTACCCCGCTGATTGCACGCGATTTACAGCTGCAGGTGGAGAAAATCCCGCGCGAGCAGTTGGTGAAAGCGCAGACACTCGGTGGGCACAGCGCGCAGATTTTGTGGCGCGTGATCCTGCCGCAGCTGATGCCGCGTCTGCTGGATGCGGTGCGTCTGTCGCTGGCGTCGGCGTGGCTGTTCCTGATTGCTGCCGAAGCGATTGCCGCCACTGAAGGGTTGGGTTACCGCATCTTCCTGATGCGCCGTTATCTGGCGATGGATGTGATTTTGCCGTACGTGGCGTGGATCGCGCTGCTGGCCTTTGTGCTCGACCTGCTGCTGCGGCTGATCAGCCGTCGCTGCTGGCCGTGGTATCACGCGAAATAACGGGAGATCGAGCGATGCCATTACTGCAACTGAAAAATCTGGAAAAACACTACGGCGAACAGGTGGTGCTGGAGCGACTCAATATCGATGTGGAAGAGGGAGAATTTGTGGCGATTGTCGGGGCATCCGGCTGTGGCAAAACCACTTTTCTCAACATGCTGCTCGGCACCGAATCGCCCACCAAAGGGCAACTTCTGCTGGACGGCGAACCGATCCCCGATGAACCCGATGCCCATCGCGGTGTGGTGTTTCAGCGCTACTCGGTGTTTCCCCACTTGACGGTGCTCGGCAACGTGATGCTGGCGGAAGAGTTCAGCACCGCCCGCTGGCTGGGACGTGTGTGGGGTAAAAAGCGCCAGGTGATACGTCAGCGTGCGCAGGCAATGCTGGCGCAGGTTGGCCTGGAGCATGCGCAAAACAAATACCCGCACCAGCTCTCGGGCGGCATGCAGCAACGCCTGGCGCTGGCACAGGCGCTGATGAAACAGCCGCGTATCCTGCTGCTCGACGAACCCTTTGGGGCGCTCGATCCCGGCATTCGCAGCGAGATGCACCAGCTGATTACCCGCCTGTGGCAGCAGCATAACTTGACCATTTTTATGATCACGCATGATTTGAAAGAGGGCTTCAGCCTGGCTTCGCGCCTGCTGGTGTTCGACAAACTGCGTCATGACCCGCACGCGCCGCAAGCCTGGGGCGCGACTATCACTTACGATCTGCCACTCGACCGCGACCAGCCCGCTGCTGGCCTGCCGTCTGAGCCGCAGGTGGCTTAAAGGAGCACCACATGAATGCTTATCAAACCCTGTTACCGGCGGGATCGCATTGGTCGCTGGTGATGCGCAGCGGCACCGCACTGACACTGACCGATATTGAAGGCGGCGCCAACGTCGGCATGCTGTTCTACAACCCGGAAAATCTGCTGGAGCGCTACAACGCGCCCGATACGTTGAAGTGCCAGCACACCTTCCGTCTGACAGCCGGGCACTGCCTTTATTCCGATATGGGGCGCATTTTTTGCGGCATCGAAGAAGACAGTTTCGGCTGGCATGAGAGCGTTTGCGGCACCTTAAATGCTGAGCAAACTGCCGCACGCTTCGGCACCAGCGACTATCAGCAGGCGCGCAATCTGCGCCATCAAAACGGCTACGACAGTTTCCTCGTCGAGCTGGCGAAATACGGCCTCGGCCAGCGTGATATGGCCTCTTGCCTCAACCTGTTTGCCAGGGTGCGCGCCGATGATAACGGCGCGCTGCAACTGGAGCAGCAGGGTGCACCTGGCGCACAGGTGCGGCTGCGCTTCGCCATGGACACGTTAGTGATCCTGCACACCTGCCCGCATCCGCTGAATGCCAGCAGCGAATATCCGCGCCAGCCGGTGCAGATCGCACTGAACGCCCAGCGCGCGCCACTGCCGGAAATTTGCCTGGCGCGTGGTGAGAACCAGCGCGGTCTGCGCAACAACGCGCTCTATCAGCTGCAAGGAGAAATCTGATGATCACTGAAAGCTTACTCAATCCCGCCGAAGCGCCATTCCAGCAGCAGGTGAATGCCGGTGATTACTGGTTGCAGCGTATCGAAGCGGGCCAGACGTTGCGTATCACCGATCTGGAAGGTAATCAGGCTGCCGATACACTGTTTTTCAATGCCGACGACACTGCCGAACGCTACAGCATGAGCGATACGCTGCGCGGGCAAAAAAATGTGTTTCTGAGTGCAGGCAGCGTGCTGCGTTCCAACTTAGATCGTCCGATGCTGACGATCACCGCCGATACCTGTGGCCGCCACGATACGCTGGGCGGTGCCTGTTCCTGTGAGAGCAACACCGTGCGCTACGACCTGGAGAAGCGTCATATGCACTCCTGCCGCGATAGCTGGATGCTGGCAGTGGCCGAAAAACCGGAATTCGGCCTGACGCGCCGTGATATCACCCACAACATCAACTTCTTTATGAACGTGCCGGTGACGCACGACGGCGGTCTGACCTTTGCCGATGGCATTTCTGCACCGGGCAAATACGTCGAGATGGTGGCGCAGATGAACATCCTGGTGCTGATCTCAAACTGCCCGCAGCTCAACAATCCCTGTAACGGTTACAACCCGACGCCGATCTTAGTCAGCGTGTGGTGAATCTTTGACGCAACGGGACGACCCGTTTTAAAGCCGTCATTGTCCCTGCAGGACGACCTGCCGTAATAAGAGATTTTACTCATGATTAATCGCGTATTGATTGCCAACCGTGGCGCGATTGCCGTGCGCATCATCCGTACCTTGCAAGCCATGAACATCCGCGCGATTGCGGTGTATGCCGAAGCCGATCGCCACGCGCGCCATGTGCGACTGGCCGATGAAGCCTGGTCGCTGGGCGAAGGGCAGGTGCGAGACACTTATCTCAATCAGCAAAAAATACTGGAAATTGCCGCACAGAGCGGGGCGCAGGCAGTGCATCCCGGCTACGGTTTCCTCAGCGAAAATCCCGAGTTTGTGACGCGCTGTGAAGCGGCCGGCGTGCAGTTCCTCGGGCCGAGTGCCGGGCAGATGGCCGCGTTCGGTTTAAAACATCGTGCACGTGCGCTGGCACAGGAAAATCAGGTGCCGCTGTTGCCCGGCAGTGGTTTGCTGACTTCGCTGGACGAAGCGCGAGTGATGGCGGAACAGATTGGCTATCCGGTGATGTTGAAAAGCACCGCCGGTGGCGGCGGAATTGGCATGCAGCGCTGTGATGATGTCGAACAGCTGAGTGCGGCATTTACGCGTGTTAAACGTTTAGCAGGCAATAATTTCGCCGACGATGGCGTATTTTTAGAGAAGTTCATCGCCCGCGCGCGCCACATTGAAGTGCAGATTTTTGGCGATGGGGCCGGCAACGTCATCGCCCTCGGCGAGCGTGATTGTTCCGCCCAGCGCCGCAACCAAAAAGTGCTGGAAGAAACACCCGCGCCGGGACTGAGTGCGGCCGTTCGCGCCGAACTGCAAGCCACGGCGGTGCGTCTGGCGTGCGCGGTCAATTATCGCAGCGCAGGCACCGTGGAGTATGTCTACGATGATGCCAGCCAGCAGTTCTGGTTCCTCGAAGTGAACACCCGCTTGCAGGTTGAACACGGCGTCACCGAAATGGTGTACGGCGTGGATTTGGTTCGCTGGATGGTGGAGCTGGCGCAACAAACGTTGCCGCCGCTGCACACCTTAACGACTGAGGCGCAGGGCCATGCGATTCAGGTGCGCCTGTACGCCGAAGATCCGGCCAAACAGTTCCAGCCCAGTGCCGGTTTGCTTAGCCACGTTAAGTTCCCCGCAGAGATTGATGATGCCACGCTGCGCATCGACAGCAGCGTGGAAACCGGCATGGAGGTGTCGCCGTTCTACGATCCGATGCTAGCGAAGGTGATTGTGCATGCGGCTAACCGTGAAGTGGCATTGCGCAGCATGGCGCAGGCGCTGGACGCCACCGAGCTGTACGGCATCGAAACCAATCTGCTGTGGTTGCGCCATCTCTGTTCCCTGTCGGAAGTGCAGCAGGGCCGCATCATCACCGCCACGTTGGGCGGCGTGCAGTGGCAACCGCCTACGCTGGATATCCTCAGCGGCGGCACTTTAACGACGGTGCAGGATGCGCCTGGCCGCGTCGGCTATTGGCATGTCGGTGTGCCGCCGTCGGGCCCGTTTGACAGCCGCGCGTTCCAGTTAGGTAATCGCTTATTGAAAAACGACGCGCAGGCGGCAGGGCTGGAGATCACCCTGCGCGGCCCCACGCTGCGTTTTAACCAGGCGTGCAGCTTTGTCATCACCGGGGCACCGATTGCCGCGCAGCTGGATCAGCAGACATTAACGATGCACCAGATTGTCACCGCACAGGCCGGGCAAACCCTGACCTTGGGCGATGTCAGCGAAGGGTGCCGCAGCTATCTGCTGCTGGCGGGCGGCTTGAATACGCCGCGCTATCTCGGCAGCCGCAGCACCTTTACGCTCGGCAAATTTGGCGGTCATGCCGGGCGCGCTTTGCGTGCGGGCGATGTGTTGCATCTTGCCGATCCGCAGGTGCTGGCAACGGCAGACTTGCCTGGTGAGTTGGTGCCGGAACTCAACGGCGAATGGCAGCTGCGGGTGATTTACGGCCCGCACGGCGCACCGACCTTCTTTACCGATGATGACATCGCGGAGTTCTTTGCCGCCGAGTGGCAGGTGCACTACAACTCCAGCCGCACCGGCATCCGCCTGATCGGACCGAAACCGACCTGGGCACGCAGCGACGGCGGCGAAGCGGGTATGCATCCGTCCAATATCCATGACAACGCTTATGCCTTTGGCACGGTGGATTTTACCGGCGATATGCCGGTGATCCTCGGTCCGGATGGTCCCTCACTCGGTGGCTTTGTCTGTCCGGCCACGGTGATCGAAGCCGATCTGTGGAAGCTCGGACAGCTCAAAGCCGGGGATCGCGTGCGCTTCCTGCCGATCGATCTCAGCAGTGCGGATCAACTGGCGCAGGCAGAGCGTGAAGCGATCATCAAACTGCAATCCGTACCGCTTACAGTGAACGCTGCGCTGCCCCTTATTGATCCACTATTGCACCATCAGGCGGCAGAAAATGGCCGCCCATCGCTCAGTGTGCGTGCGGCAGGTGACCGCTTCCTGCTGGTAGAGTACGGCGATTTGATGCTGGATATCGCCCTGCGTTTCCGTGTGCACGCGTTGATGCAACAGCTGCAAGCCCATCCGCTGCCGGGACAGCTGGAATTAACACCGGGCATCCGTTCGCTGCAGGTGCACTACGATGCACAGCGCTGTGCAAGAAGTGAGGTGTTGGCGCAAATTTTGCACATTGATAGAGAGCTGGGCGATCTCAGCGAGGCCGCCGTGCCATCGCGTACCGTGTGGTTACCGCTCAGCTGGGATGATGCGGCATGCCGTGATGCCATTACCCGCTACAGCCAGTCGGTGCGACCTGATGCACCCTGGTGCCCCAGCAATATTGAATTTATCCGCCGCATCAATGGCCTTACCAGCATTGATGAGGTGAAGGAGATCGTGTTCAGCGCCGCCTATCTGGTGATGGGGCTGGGCGATGTCTATCTCGGTGCACCCGTGGCGACGCCGCTCGATCCCCGTCATCGCCTGGTGACCACGAAGTACAATCCGGCGCGCACCTGGACAGCAGAAAACTCGGTAGGTATTGGCGGCGCTTACATGTGCGTCTATGGCATGGAAGGGCCGGGCGGTTATCAGTTTGTCGGGCGCACCATGCAGATGTGGAACCGCGATCGACAAACCTCGGCCTTCACACAGCCGTGGCTGCTGCGCTTCTTTGATCAAATCCGTTTTTATCCGGTCAGCGCCGAGGAATTGCTCAGCATTCGCGAGCGTTTCCCGTGGGGTGACTATCCGCTGCGGAGCGAAGAGGGCGAATTCCGCCTTGCAGATTATCAGGCGATGCTGGTGGAGCAGGCGGAGGAAATCGACGCCTTCCAGCAGCAACGTCAGCAGGCTTTTGACTGTGAACTGGCGTGCTGGCGAGCAGAAGGGCAATTCACCTTCGACAGTCAGCTGCAGGAACAGAGTAGTGAAGAGATTACGGTGCCTGCAGGGTGTAGCCCGGTAGAGAGCCTGGTGGCGGGCAGCGTGTGGCAATGGTTGGTTGACGAAGGCAGTGAGATTGAAGCGGGTGCCACGGTAGGCATTCTCGAATCTATGAAGATGGAAATCCCGATCGTGGCGCCAGTCAGTGGAAAAATCCATAGTTTCTATCGGCAGGCTGGGCAGCAAGTGCAGGCGGGTCAGTTACTTATGGTGATCGATCCTTCTGCGGCATAAGTAAGAATAAAAAATAATCAGTAATCAGGGAGCAAAGCCGGGGATTTGACCCATAATTAGTAACCCGGCTGATTGTTGCATTGCCATGACATCTTTTCGCAGTGTGCAACAGGCTGTGTCCCGTAACGGTTTAATAAAAAATCGAAAAGACCGCTGCGGGATACAGCCTGACTTGGCCGGGTTTCAGCGCCTGGTGGCGCTTACCTCTCTACTTTCACGTGCTTCATAGTGAGTTTTTAAGGAGTTCTCTATGGAAATAAAAGATCCAATGGTCGAGTTATTGAGTAGCCTTGAGCAGATTGTTTTGACACGTGATGCACAGCCTTCCGTATCAGAAATTACACTCAACGCAGTATCCGTTCCCGAGCCACAGCGTTTACGCGAAATGACCGGCATGCAGGTGGATGAGTTCGCCCGCGTGATGGGGGTGAGCGTTTCATCTGTAAAAAGTTGGGAGGCGCAACGCACGCGCCCATCCGCTACGGCACGTAAACTGATGAAACTGCTGCAAGCGAATCCCTACCTGGGGCGGCAGTTGCTCGAGTAAAAAGACTATCGGTTCTCTGACCCGCCTGCACGGCGGGTTTTTTTTAGCTCAATCCGCCGTATTTTGCCGCCTGTTTCACAAACCAACTCTCTGGCACGCTGTGTGGTGGCTGCGCCAACTGATCAATGCCTTGCTGAATGATCTGCTCTGCCTGCTGCCACAATTGCGGATCGCCTTGATTCAACAACTGAATCTGGATCTGTTTTTCAATCAGGTAGATACGTGCAAAGTCGGGATCGAAATGCACAATGGCGCGGGTGTTGTCGATGATATCGGCCAGCTTGATGGTTTGCGCATCGGGACAGGCTTCGGCGGTATGGCGGAAGTGCGCCAGTTTGCGGGCGGCGCGGTTTTTCGCCTCGGGCTGCGCGCTGTCAGTCAGCATGTCGACCAACTGCGCGACGCGCTGTCCAAAATGGCTTTCAATGTCCTGTAACGTGCTCGGGGTATCTTCCACGGTGTCATGCAGCCAGGCGGCGGCAATCATCTGTTCATCATCGGTGACGCTGCGCACCAGTTCGGCCACCGCAGCCGGGTGCACGATGTAAGGCTCATCGGTGTATTTGCGACGCTGACCCGCAGCAGCATGTGCCTGCGTGGCATAACGGCGCGCTTGCTCTTCCAGTGAATCACGCATCTTTAACACTCCGGAATAAAGTTGCTTGCAATTATCTAGCGCGCTATCTATATTGAATCGCATGAACAGTAATCAAGATGACAAAAAAGTGCAGCAGACGCCACTCCAGGTTGATCAACACCTCTGCTTCGCGCTCTATTCGGCGAATCTGGCGATGCACAAAGTCTATCGCCAGCTGCTGGCTGAGCTGGAGATTACCTATCCGCAATACCTGGTGATGCTGGTGCTGTGGAATCAGGATGATGTGACCGTAACGGAGATTGGCGAGCAGCTTTTCCTTGATTCAGCCACGCTGACGCCGCTGCTGAAACGCTTAGAAGCCGCGGGTTTGTTACGCCGTCAGCGTTCGCGTCGCGATGAGCGCCAGGTGGTGGTGACCCTGACAGATGAAGGTCGTGCGCTGCGTGAACGGGCACAAAGCATTCCCGAGGCGGTGCGCTGCGCCACTGCCTGCGACGATGACACATTGATTGCATTAAAAAATCAGCTCGACGAATTGCGCGCCAATCTCAACCGCGCCAAATAAAGTATGCCGGATGTCGTCAAGGCGGCATTCTGACTGTCAATGTCAAAAACTGCGTATATATATAGTGCGCGATTATATAGTGAATAGTGAGGTTATCATGTCTTTAGATAAAGTTGTTTATACCGCAAAAGCCAAAGCCACTGGCGGCCGTGATGGTCGTGCGACTTCTTCTGACAATGTGCTGGATGTGAAACTGGGCGTGCCAAAAGAGATGGGCGGCGCAGGCGGTGAAGTCACTAACCCAGAGCAGCTGTTCGCTGCGGGTTACTCAGCGTGCTTCCTGGGTGCGATGAAGTTCGTAGCGGGTCGCGACAAAATCACCATGCCGAAAGATGCGTGGATTGAAGGGGAAGTGGGTATTGGCCCAATCCCAACCGGTTTTGGTATTGAAGCCAAACTGAATATCCATCTGCCAGAAATGGATGCAGCAGAAGCGCAGAAGCTGGTGGATGCGGCACACATTGTTTGCCCGTACTCTAACGCGACCCGTGGCAATATTGATGTGACCCTGAACATCATTCGCTAAGGTTGCAGCCAGTTGAAAAAAGAGGCTCCGTCAGGGGCCTTTTATCATTTTATGGGGTCAGATCAATTATTGTCTGGTCTTACCATTGGTTAAATGTTCTACTTCTGCGCTGCATGCGCCTTCATTGCCGTTCCGGTTCAGATTCGTCCCGTTCCTGCTCGCTGCTTGCGCTTTTCTCGCTCACGGACGAACTCTATTGACTTTAAATAGTCACATTTAAGGTTGGTTTATTGACACCGGGTCAGGAATGAATAAGTAAATGAATTATATCAAAACGTTAACGCAGCAAAAGCTGTCGCTGTTGCTTGCGCTCTATCTCGGCATCTTGTTGAATTTGCCCATTTTTTATCGCCGATTTGACGGCTTCTTAACGAAATCCACACTCTCTAACTGGCTCTCTGCGGTAGCCGAAGTGACGGCTGCGGTGCTGCTGACGTTTTTCCTGATGCGTCTGCTATCGCTGGGCGGTAAGTGGGTTTATCGCATCCTTGCCACGTTAACCGTGGTGATTTCCGTGGCTGCCGCCTATTACATGGCTTTCTTTAATGTGGTGATCGGCTACGGCATCGTGGCCTCAGTGATGACCACTGATGTCGATCTCTCTAAAGAGGTGGTCGGCATGCGTTTTGTGATGTGGATGGTGCTGGTCAGCGCGCTGCCGCTGCTGATGATTTGGCGCAATAACCTCAGCCAGACGTTGATTGAGCAATTAAAAACGCCGGGTCAGCGTCTGAAGCCAGCGGTGATTATGCTGCTGAGCGTCGCGCTGGTGTGGTTGCCGATTCGCTATTTCGACAAACTGCAAAAAGTGAATGAAGAGATCACCAATATCGATCTGCCAAGCTACGGCGGGGTGGTGGCACATTCGTATCTGCCTTCCAACTGGATTGCGGCGCTGGGGCTGTTTGCCTGGACCAAAGTTGATGAAGAGGTGGATGGAGCGGAGCTGCTCGATCCAGCGAAGAAGTTTACTTACGTGGCACCGCCAGGCATTGATGATACCTATGTGGTGTTTGTGATTGGCGAAACCACGCGTTGGGACCACATGGGTTTGCTGGGCTATGACCGCGATACCACGCCGAAGCTTTCCAAAGAGAAAAACCTGGTGGCGTTCCGTGGTGAGTCTTGTGATACCGCCACCAAATTGTCGCTGCGCTGCATGTTTGTGCGCGAAGGCGGCACTATGGATAACCCTGGCCGCACGCTGAAAGAGCAGAACGTTTTTGCAGTGATGAAGGAGCTGGGCTTTACTTCTGAGCTGTTCGCCATGCAGAGTGAAGTGTGGTTTTACGATAACGCCGATGTGAATAATTTCTCGTTCCGTGAGCAGATTGGTTCTGAGAAACGTAATCAGGGTAAAGCGGTGGATGACATGCTGCTGGTGCCGGAACTGCAGGCCTCGCTGCAACGTTTCCCGAAAGGTAAGCATCTGGTGGTGTTGCACACCAAAGGTTCGCATTATCTTTATTCTCAGCGTTATCCGCGCAGCTTCGCACGTTATCAGCCGGAATGTATGGGCGTAGATGAGACCTGTAGCAAAGCGCAGTTGATCAATGCTTATGACAACTCGATTCTGTACGTCGATACTATGCTGGATAGCGTGCTCGATCAGCTACGTGATAAGAAGGCAATTGTGTTTTATGCCGCTGATCATGGTGAGTCGATCAGCGATAATATGCACTTGCACGGCACGCCGCGTGAGATGGCGCCGCCGGAGCAGTTCCGCGTGCCGATGATGGTTTGGGCCTCTGATAAATATCTTGAAGATCCCACTAACCGCAGTAACTTCGAGCGTTTGCAGGCGCAGCAGCGCGTAGGGAAAACCCATCGTCATGTTGAGTTGTTCGATACCATTTTAGGCTGCCTGGGTTACAGTTCGCCGGATGGCGGGATTAAAGCGGCGAATAACTGGTGTCAGGCACCCGCGGCGACGCCTGCTAAAGCGTTGTAAGGGTTTTCTGGAAGGTGTTGAGCGGCAGGGCTTTTTGCGGTGCTGCTTGCTTTCCAGGCGATCGGGCGGATTTTACGGAAAAGGGATTGACGCTCTCCGGGGGGAGCAGTAATATTCGCCCCCATCGGCGAGTAGCGCAGCTTGGTAGCGCAACTGGTTTGGGACCAGTGGGTCGGAGGTTCGAATCCTCTCTCGCCGACCATATTTGAAGAAACCTGCTTGAAAAAGCAGGTTTTTTTTCGTCTGTCGATCATGGAATCGGTGCTATCAGGATGGAAGATGGTTCTGCGTATGGTTTCAAAGGCGAAGTTGTTGATTCTTTACTGGATTTAAAAGCGGAACCGGTGCAGTCAGGAGTGAATACGGGGCCGCTGCGTAAAGTCGCTGTCTCGTCCCTGATCGCTCGACACACGCCATCCCTGGCGTGTAACGCTTTACTCCGCGGCCCCGCATTCCCTCCTTCGTTAGATTCTGTGCGCGTTTTGGGAAGCTGATATTCGGTTTTGTGTTTATTTCTCGTGGCGAGGTTGTTGATTCGGTGCGGGGTTTAAAAGCGGAACCGGTGCCGCCAGGAGTGAATACGGGGCCGCTGCGTAAAGTCGCTGTCTCGTCCCTGATCGCTCGACACACGCCATCCCTGGCGTGTAACGCTTTACTCCGCGGCCCCGTATTCCCTCCTTCATCTGATTCTGTGCGGGCTTTTGGAAGAGAACATTCGGTTCAGTGCGAGCTGCAAAAAGAAAACATGATGCCGCTTAGGCGCGTGCTGCTTCTCAAAACAGCGGCACCCTTGCTGATGAGCGATGGGAAGGCGGTTCGGGGAGCAAAGCGTCCGCCGCAGGGATGCGGCGGCCGAGGCTACAGGGATGTATTTACGCCGTCTTTGCGATCGAACCGCCTCCCCTGAGCAACGCACCGTTTAAAAGCGATGATGTTTATACCTAACCTTCTAATTCACCCATCCCATCCAACAAATCATATTTACCCGCCATTATTCCAACTTTACCGACTCGACCCCTCGCGCAATCAACCCTGCACGCTTAATTCGCGACACATTCTTCTTATGACCGATTAATGCTTTTTGCTGATTTCTTATGCCATTACACCAGCATATTTCGCTGCCTGAACGTCATAACGCACGACGAATCGTTCAGTTATTCGACGTTTACCAATAACTTTTGTGTGTTTTTTAGCGGTGATAATCACTGTCATTTGGCTGCATAGCCAGACAATCACACGGCATTGCGCGCTTTATCACCTTTTTAAATTTTGGCTCAGCGCCATAACCCTGTTTTTTATCGTTGCTTGCACTTACTCACACTCTGTGTAAATAACCCCACCTTGTATTGACGTTCTTTGCAACTGTTGACAAATTGATGCGTCAATAACATGCAGAGTAGGGCGATTCTGAGGAGCCGTTGGCTACCGGATGACAAAATAAACCACTCGCATGCTGCCCGAACCGCATAAAAAAATTCAGAGGTCGGGCGACGCACACAACATCACATCACAATGGAGCAAAACATGATCAACTCCCTGGCTAAATCCAGGATGCTGAAGGTCGGTCTTAGCCTGATTGCTATGACTGTTGCCGCGGGTGTCCAGGCGAAAACCCTCGTATATTGTTCAGAAGGTTCGCCGGAAGGCTTCAACCCACAGCTCTTCACATCGGGTACCACTTACGATGCCAGCTCCGTGCCGATCTACAACCGCTTGGTTGAGTTCAAAACCGGTACTACCGAGCTGCAGCCGGGTCTGGCAGAAAAATGGGACGTTAGCGAAGATGGTAAAACCTATACCTTCCATCTGCGTAAAGGCGTGAAATGGCAAACCACCAAAGACTTTAAGCCAACTCGTACCTTCAACGCTGACGACGTCGTGTTCTCCTTCGAGCGCCAGCTCGACAAAAACAACAAGTACCACGGTGTTTCGGGCGGCAGCTACGAATACTTCGAAGGCATGGACATGCCTAAGCTGATCGAGAAAATCGAAAAAGTTGACGACTACACCGTACGCTTCACCCTGAGCCGTCCTGAAGCGCCGTTCATTGCCGACCTCGGCATGGACTTCGCCTCAATCCTGTCAAAAGAGTACGCTGACAACATGCTGAAAGCCGGCACGCCAGAGAAGCTGGATCTGAATCCAGTGGGCACCGGTCCATTCGTGCTGCAGCAATACCAGAAAGACTCGCGCATTCTGTATAAAGCGAACCCAGACTTCTGGGGCACCAAGCCGAAGATTGATCGTCTGGTGTTCTCTATCACCCCTGATGCTTCTGTGCGTTACGCCAAATTGCAGAAAGGTGAGTGCCAGGTGATGCCGTATCCAAACCCGGCTGACATCGCGAGCATGAAAAAAGATGACAAAATCAACCTGATGGAACAGCCTGGTCTGAACGTCGGTTACCTGTCATTCAACACCGAGAAAAAGCCGCTGGATAACGTGAAAGTGCGTCAGGCACTGACCATGGCGGTGAACAAACAAGCCATCATCGACGCTGTGTATCAGGGCGCTGGCCAGGCCGCGAAAAACCTGATCCCACCAACCATGTGGGGCTACAACGATGCGGTGAAAGACTACGCTTATGACCCTGCCAAGGCGAAAGAACTGCTGAAAGAAGCCGGCATGCCGGATGGTTTCTCCATCGACCTGTGGGCGATGCCGGTACAGCGTCCTTACAACCCGAACGCCCGTCGCATGGCGGAAATGGTTCAGGCTGACTGGGCGAAAATTGGCGTGAAAGCCAAGATCGTCACCTTCGAGTGGGGCGAGTACCTGAAACGCGCCAAAGCCGGTGAACACCAGACTGTCATGATGGGCTGGACCGGTGACAATGGGGATCCAGACAACTTCTTCGCCACCCTGTTTAGCTGTGCCGCCGCAAAAGACGGTTCTAACTACTCACGCTGGTGCTACAAGCCGTTTGAAGATCTGATTCAGCCTGCACGTGCTGAAGCCGATCACAACAAACGTATTGAGCTCTACAAACAGGCTCAGGTCGTGATGCATGACCAGGCTCCGGCGCTGATTATTGCTCACTCTACCGTGTATGAGCCGGTGAGCAAGAAAGTGACTGGCTATGTGGTTGATCCATTAGGTAAACATCACTTCGAAAACGTCGATATCCAGGAATAACCTTTCGGATTATCGCGGTCTGGGCCAGCGCTGCTGGCCCTCGGGCGGCACCTTTGCCGCCCGGTCTCCGCACTTTTTTTCCGGTTAATTTCTTATATACCCTCAATAATTCACGCTGTAGCAAGGCGGCAATTTCGTGAATATCCTGGAGCTTACTCAAGTAAGTGACTGGGATGAGCGAATGCAGCCAACGCAGATGCAGCATGAAGTATGACGGGGATTTTGAAGCGCTTCTTGCGTCGCAAACGACGTTGTCGATTGCGTGTTGTGAGCAATGTAGTCCCTGGCGGTAACGCCACGGGAAATGACTGAGAATCCGGCTTATGCTGCAATTCATACTCCGACGTCTGGGCCTTGTCATCCCAACGTTCATCGGTATTACCTTACTGACCTTTGCGTTTGTCCATCTGATCCCCGGTGACCCGGTGCTGATCATGGCGGGTGAACGCGGTATCTCTCCCGAGCGCCACGCCCAGTTGATGGCCCAATTTGGCCTCGACCAGCCGATGTGGAAACAGTACATCACCTACATTAATGGTGTGCTGCACGGCGACCTCGGTATCTCGCTGAAAAGCCGCATCCCGGTCTGGGATGAGTTCGTCCCCCGCTTCAAAGCCACGCTGGAACTCGGCATTTGCGCGATGCTCTTCGCCATTGCGGTGGGCATTCCGGTGGGCGTGCTGGCGGCAGTTAAACGCGGTTCGGTGTTTGACCACACCGCGGTGGGTATCTCGCTGACCGGCTACTCGATGCCGATTTTCTGGTGGGGCATCATGCTGATCATGCTGGTATCGGTGCAGCTCAACCTGACGCCGGTTTCGGGGCGTGTCAGTGACACCATTTTCCTCGACGATAGCCACCCACTCACCGGTTTTATGCTGATTGATACGCTGTTGTGGGGTGAAGAGGGCGATTTCAAAGATGCGGTGATGCACATGATTTTGCCGGCCATCGTGCTGGGGACTATCCCGCTGGCGGTGATCGTGCGTATGACGCGCTCTTCAATGCTGGAAGTGCTGGGTGAGGATTATATCCGTACCGCGCGCGCTAAAGGCCTGACGCGTATGCGCGTCATCGTGGTGCATGCGCTGCGCAACGCCATGCTGCCAGTGGTCACCGTGATCGGCCTGCAAGTCGGCACTTTGCTGGCGGGCGCGATTCTGACGGAAACCATCTTCTCGTGGCCGGGACTCGGTCGCTGGTTGATCGAAGCATTGCAGCGTCGTGACTATCCGGTGGTGCAGGGCGGCGTGCTGCTGGTGGCGATTCTGATCATCGTGGTCAACCTGCTGGTTGATCTGTTGTACGGCGTGGTGAATCCGCGCATTCGACATAAGAAATAAGGGGGGCATCATGACAACTGTTGATCCCGCAAGCGTAAGCGCTGCACCTAAGCCGATGACCCCGATTCAGGAATTCTGGCACTACTTCAAACGTAATAAAGGCGCGCTGATTGGCCTGGTTTACATCATTTTGATGCTGCTGATCGCCATCTTCGCCGATGTGCTGGCGCCGCACGCGCCGTCAGAGCAGTTCCGTGATGCGCTGCTGCATCCGCCGGTGTGGCAGGAAGGCGGCAGCTGGAAATTTATTCTCGGCACCGATGACGTAGGCCGTGATGTGCTGTCACGCCTGATGTTCGGTGCACGTTTATCGCTGCTGGTCGGCTGTCTGGTGGTGGTGCTGTCGCTGATCCTTGGCGTGGTGTTTGGCCTGATGGCGGGTTACCTCGGCGGCGTTGTCGATGCGGTAATCATGCGTCTGGTCGACATCATGTTGGCGCTGCCGAGTCTGCTGCTGGCATTGGTGCTGGTGGCGATCTTTGGTCCGTCGATTGTCAACGCCTCGCTGGCGATTACTTTCGTCGCGCTGCCGCACTATATCCGTCTGACGCGTGCAGCGGTGCTGGTGGAAGTGAACCGCGACTACGTCACCGCCTCCAGCGTGGCGGGTGCCGGCACGCTGCGCCAGATGTTCGTCAATATTCTGCCTAACTGCCTGGCACCGCTGATCGTGCAGGCATCATTAGGCTTCTCCAACGCCATCCTCGATATGGCGGCGTTGGGCTTTCTCGGAATGGGGGCGCAACCGCCAACGCCGGAGTGGGGCACCATGCTCTCCGACGTGTTGCAGTATGCGCAAAGTGCCTGGTGGGTAGTGACGTTCCCTGGTGTCGTCATCCTGCTCACCGTGCTGGCATTCAACCTCATGGGCGATGGTTTGCGTGATACACTCGACCCGAAACTCAAGCAGTAAAGAGGCACCGAGATGGCACTATTAAATGTAGAAAAACTGTCGGTGCACTTCGGCGACGAAAAGACACCGTTCCGTGCAGTAGACCGTATCAGCTACCAGGTTGAACAAGGCCAGGTGGTGGGAATTGTGGGTGAATCCGGCTCTGGTAAGTCGGTCAGCTCGCTGGCGATCATGGGACTGATTGATTATCCCGGCCGCGTAATGGCGGAAAAGCTGGAGTTCAACCAGCGCGATTTGCAGAAGATCTCTGAGAAAGAGCGCCGCCAGTTGGTGGGCGCGGAAGTGGCGATGATCTTCCAGGACCCGATGACCAGCCTCAACCCGTGCTACACCGTGGGCTTCCAGATTATGGAAGCGCTGAAGGTGCATCAGGGCGGTAGCAAAAGCACGCGCCGTCAGCGTGCGATCGACTTGCTGGATCAGGTCGGTATTCCCGATCCGGCCTCTCGTCTGGATGTTTATCCGCATCAGCTGTCAGGCGGCATGAGCCAGCGCGTGATGATCGCCATGGCGATTGCCTGCAAACCCAAACTGCTGATTGCCGATGAACCGACGACAGCGCTGGATGTGACCATTCAGGCGCAAATCATCGAACTGCTGCTGGAGTTGCAGAAGCAGGAGAACATGGCGCTGATCCTGATTACCCACGATTTGGCGCTGGTGGCAGAAGCCGCGCAGCACATCATCGTGATGTACGCCGGCCAGGTCGTGGAGAGCGGTAAAGCGGTAGATATCTTTAAAGCGCCGCGTCATCCGTACACTCAGGCGTTGCTGCGTGCGCTGCCGGAGTTTGCCGCAGATAAAGCGCGTCTGGCTTCGCTGCCGGGTGTGGTGCCGGGCAAATATGACCGTCCAACCGGCTGTCTGCTCAATCCGCGCTGTCCGTATGTGACCGAACGCTGCCGTCGTGAAGAACCTGAACTGCGTGACATTCCGGGTCGCCAGTCTAAATGCCATTTCCCACTGGATGATGCCGGGAGACCGACTTATGAGTCTTAATAATACTCAGCAGGATTACCTGCTGCAGGCAATCGACCTGAAAAAACACTACCCGGTGAAGAAAGGGCTGTTTGGTCAGGAACGCCTGGTGAAAGCGCTGGATGGCGTGTCGTTTAACCTTGAACGCGGTAAAACGCTAGCGGTGGTGGGTGAATCGGGCTGTGGGAAATCCACGCTTGGCCGTTTGCTGACCATGATTGAGACGCCGACCGAAGGCCAGCTTTACTGGCACGGTCAGGATTTGCTGAAACACGATCCACAGGCGCAAAAACTGCGTCGTCAGAAAATCCAGATCGTGTTCCAGAACCCGTATGGCTCGCTTAACCCGCGCAAAAAAATCAGCCAGATTCTCGAAGAACCGCTGGTGATTAACACCTCACTGACTAAAGCGGAACGTCGCGAGAAAACACTGGAGATGATGGCGAAGGTGGGCCTGAAAACCGAGCACTACGATCGCTATCCACATATGTTTTCTGGTGGTCAGCGCCAACGTATCGCCATCGCGCGCGGTTTGATGCTCGATCCGGACGTGCTGATCGCCGATGAACCGGTTTCTGCGCTCGACGTTTCCGTGCGTGCGCAGGTGCTCAACCTGATGATGGATTTGCAGCAGGATTTGGGTTTGTCCTATGTGTTCATTTCTCATGATTTGTCGGTGGTGGAGCATATCGCTGACGAAGTGATGGTGATGTATTTAGGTCGCTGCGTTGAACGAGGCAGCAAAGAGGCCATTTTCAGTCATCCGCGTCATCCTTATACGCAGGCATTGCTGTCAGCCACGCCACGTTTGAATCCAGATGAGCGCCGTGAAAGGATTAAATTGACCGGTGAACTGCCCAGTCCACTTAATCCGCCGCCGGGCTGTGCGTTTAACGCGCGCTGCCGCCGCCGTTTTGGTACCTGCGTCCAGTTGCAGCCCAAACTGAAGGAATATGGCGAACAGCAAATTGCCTGTTTCGCGGTGGATCAGGACGAGAATCAGCCTGTGGGCGTGTAATTAACAACGCCAAAAATGAATAAAGGCTCCTGCGGGAGCCTTTATTTTTTCCTGCGTTATACTTCAGGGATGCTAACGCGAAAAATGTTTCTGCCGGAAGCGCCTGGAAATGTATTACTCCAGTGCATCAGTAATCGATTGGTCCTGATTAAGGGTTAAATCGTTAAGGCAAATTCTGAATAGCGTCAGGATTATGTGAGCATAATCACGCACCTGTTAAATCCGTAACTTGAACCATATTCGCTTCATATCAGTAGTTTAGGTGAATGTTTTGCCGTTACTATTTCAGTTAATCGATATTAATAAATCTCCGGCCTTAAATAACTGCACACTTTTTGCATTGCCAGATTTTCAATCATATTGATAAAAGTCTTTTGTTGAATACGCCGTTTTTGTAATCAGAATTCCCTCACTCTCTTTTAGTGTGTGTGATATATTCGCGGAAAATTCCCTCCCGCTTTTACAGGCTCTGATCATGAAGAATTACGACGATCTGCAGCGTTTTAAAGAAAAGACCAAAACGCTCGATATCGCTTTTAAGGATATGTCTGGGCAATCGCAGGAAGCGGATCACAGCCAGTGGGCGATCATTCGCCAATTAGCGACCGATAATGAGCCTGAGTTAGGTAGCGGCCAGCGTATTGACCTGCCACAGCCGCAGCCGATTCGCGGTGATGAGTTCAGCGCACCCGCTGCTGCACCGGCGGCCAGCACTTCACGCGGTTCGATTCTCGATAGCCTGGCGGCCACTGCGCCTGCAGAACCTGCACCAGCCACGCCGCCTGCGGGAGTCTCGTCTCTCTTCCCGCCTGCACCAGCGGCTAAACCGGCGCCCTCTGTGATCTCACAGGCACCGAAAGCGACCCACGTTGAGCGTCAGGCCACGACGTCGCTGTTTCCACCGCCGCCAGCGAAACCGGCTGCTGCACCTTTATCTGCATCCGCACCTATCGCTGCGGTACCTGCAGCGACGCCGGCTCCCGCACCTGTAGCAAACTCTGCTCCAGCGCCTTTAGCCGCACCGATTGCCGCGACATCGGCTGAAGCGCCGCAGGCTGCAACAACGTTCAGTGCACCCGCGTCTACCTTTGCCGCTCCGGTTGAACCGGCGCGTCCGGCCGCTTCTGCACCCTCTCGTTTTGGTGCCCTGTTCCGTTCGCGTGCAACGGAACCTGCTAATCTATCGAAAGAAACACCCTTAAAACCGCTATTGGAGAAGATTGCGCTATGCCGTTAGTTTGTGTGTGCTCGCCAAAAGGGGGAGTAGGGAAAACCACCATGGCGGCCAACCTTGCATGGAGTCTGGCTCGCGCTGGCAGCAAGGTGTTGGCAATCGATTTCGATGTCCAGAACGCATTGCGCCTGCATTTTGGTGTGCCGCTGCACGATGGTCGCGGCTTTGTTGCGCGCTCCGAAGAGCAGGCCGACTGGAGCCAATCCATCCTCACCACCGGCGGTAATATTTTCGTCATGCCTTATGGCGATGTGACCGAAGCTCAGCGTGAGCGTTTTGAAGAGAACCTGATTAAAGATCCACATTTCCTGCGCCGCGGTCTGGACACGGTTTTAAATTATCCGGGACTGGTCATTATTGCCGATTTCCCGCCAGGCCCAGGTCCGGCACTTAAAGCCATGGCCGCTTTGGCCGATATGCATTTAGTGGTGATGCTGGCAGATACCGCCTCGGTCTCTTTACTGCCACAAATTGAAAATGACCGCATGATAGGTCAGCCACTCAATAATAAGTGTGGTCATTATTTCGTACTTAACCAAAGTGACAATCGCCGCAATATTAGCCGTGAAGTCACTGGCTTTATGCAGCAGCGTTTGGGCGAGAATTTATTAGGCGTGGTTCATCGTGATGAAAGCGTCGCGGAAGCCAATGCTTCACAACAATCAGTTTATGATTTCAGCCCGGCATCAGCCGCAGCCTTTGATATCGAACTGGTGGCGAAGCGCGTAGCCAATATCCTGAATATTACCGTGGGTAACGGTGAAGTTCAGGCACCTATCCGCAGCCATTATTAATCGCCAGGCATTTGCCTGGCGGTATTAGCAATAATAACAACACAGCTTCTTTAGGGTGAATCATGAGTAAACTCGGGTTTTACCTGCTGCTGCTGGTGCTTGCACCTGTGGCTGCGGTAATCGTCATCACGCCTATGGACAGCCAAAAACAATATATTTTTGGCTTAATCAGCATCGGGATGATGTTTTTACTGGGCTTCAGCAAAAGCCGCAAAATAACCGTCATCATGGTTATCCTTTCTGCGCTGATGTCGACCCGATATATCTGGTGGCGCACCACGGAGACGCTACAGTTTAATTCCGAGATTGAAGCGATTCTCGGTATCGGCTTATATCTGGCCGAACTGTATGTCTGGCTGATTCTGATTCTCGGCTTCCTGCAAACTACCTGGCCATTAAAACGCACCATTGAACCGTTGCCGGACGATACCAGCCTGTGGCCCACTGTCGACGTCTATGTCCCGACTTATAACGAAAGCCTCGACGTTGTCCGTGATACCGTGCTGGCGGCCCAGTGTATTGATTATCCGCGTGACAAACTCAAGGTCTATTTGCTGGATGATGGCAAGCGCAGTGAGTTTGCGGTTTTTGCCGCCGATGTGGGCGTGGGCTATATCACCCGCGACGACAACAGCCATGCGAAAGCCGGTAACCTCAACCATGCGATGAAAATCACCAAGGGTGAGCTGATCTGCATCTTTGACTGTGACCACGTCGCCACGCGTACTTTCCTGCAGGCGACCGTCGGTCCGTTCCTGAACGATCCCAAGCTGGCGCTGTTGCAGACGCCACACTATTTCTATTCACCGGACCCGTTTGAACGTAACTTGCGTGCGGCACGGACGATCCCGAACGAAGGGGCTTTGTTCTACGGCCCGGTTCAGCAGGGTAACGACAACTGGAACGCGACCTTCTTCTGCGGTTCCTGTGCGGTGATTCGCCGTAGCGCACTGGAAGAGATTGGTGGATTTGCGGTGGAAACCGTGACCGAAGATGCGCACACCGCATTGAAAATGCAGCGTCTGGGCTGGGGGTCTGCCTTCCTGGCGATTCCGCTGGCTGCGGGTCTGGCAACTGAGCGTCTCGGTCTGCACGTGGTTCAGCGTAACCGCTGGGCACGTGGCATGACGCAGATCTTCCGTGTGGATAATCCGCTGTTTGGCCGTGGTCTGAAATGGCAGCAGCGCCTCTGCTACCTCAACGCCATGCTGCACTTCCAGTTCGGTCTGCCGCGCGTGGCATTCCTGACCGCGCCGCTGGCGTACCTGCTGTTCAACCTGAACATCATTCACTCGTCGGCGTCGCTGATCTTCGCCTACGTATTGCCGCATTTGGTGATGTCGCTGTACGTCAACTCCCGCATGAACGGCAAGTTCCGTTACACCTTCTGGGGTGAAATCTACGAAACCGTGATGTGCTTCCACCTCGTGATCCCGACGTTGCTGACCATGCTGGCACCTAAGCGCGGTAAATTTAACGTAACGGATAAAGGGGGCTTGCTGGATCAGGGCTTCTTCGATTTCCACATCGTCCGCCCCCATGTGATTGTCGCGGTACTGCTGACCATTGGTATCGTCGCGGGCGTCGTACGTGCAACGGCACATGATTACTTCGGTGTTGACCCTTATGTTATCGCCCTCAACGTCGGCTGGGCGGTGTTCAGCCTGATCATCCTGATGGCGGCGATTGCCGTGGCGCGCGAAACCAAACAGGTACGTAAAACCATTCGTATCGACGTGCAGATTCCGGCGGTGATTCACTACGCCAGCGGTATCTCATCACGCACCCAAACCAGCGACCTGTCGATGGGCGGCGCGCAACTGGATGCGCCGGACAATCGTCATGAGCATGATGAAATTGAAGAGATTGACCTGCTGCTGAAATCCGGTGCCATCACTATTCCGGTGAGCAAAATCTCCGGCGATGAAGAGACCATTCGTCTGCGCTTTGGTGATATGCCGCTATCGCGTCGTCGTGAGCTGGTGCGTGTGGTACTGGCGCGCGCCGATGCGTGGATCCAGCCGGAGTATAAGCAGGACAACCCGCTGGTATCGCTGGGCACCATTATTCGTACCGTATTTGAGCTGTTCTGGCTGACCTGGAAAGATCGCCGTGAGAAGCGTAAGCGTAACAACCAGTCGGCAGTGAAAGAGGACAGCGCAGTATGAAGAATTTGACGCAAACGTTGCTGGCAAGCTCGCTGGCGACGGCGCTGATGCTCGCCCCGGCCTGGGCAGAAACTCCTGCGGTAACGCAGGATAGTTCGGCCTTGTCCAACGTGCCGCCACCGCAAGGCATCCAGAGTGAAGCGGATGCCCAGTTGCAGCAGGCGGCGGGTGCAACACCTTATGCGCCCACTGAAAATGCACCAGCGACTGAAAATAGTGCCCCGGCTGCGATGGATATGCCAGCAGCCAACGCCACAAACCCGGCTGCACCAGAGGCGGAGCTGCCTGCTACCACGCCAGCGCCAGAGAGGGTGCTGCCTGATGTGGCACCTGCGGCATCAGTCGCCGCACCCGTGGTTTCCGCTTCTGCGATGCTCAATCAACCTATCAGCAGCACCATTTCCGTGGCGCAGATGGGCCAGCCGCAGGGCATCACCTTAACCGGCGGTCAGCTGCAATCGGGTATCATGTTTACTCTGCCGAGCGATGAAGTGATCACCAACGCGCGCCTGAATTTGTCGCTGCGCGTTTCAGCAGCACTGGCGGCGCGTAATACCTCGTTGCAGCTGATGCTAAACGGTCAGCCGCTGGGCACCTTGCCACTGGGATCGAGCGACAGTGATGTCAGCGACTATCAGCTGGATATTCCGGCAGCGATGGTGGTTTCAAGCAACAACCTCAGCTTCAAAATTAACGATGCTGACAAACTGCTGTGCGAAAAAGAGAGTGCGCAGCAGTATCAGGTCTCCATCTTGCCGAAAACCACGCTGAGCCTCGAAGGCCAGCAGTTGAATATCGGCACCAGCCTGCGCAACTTCCCGCGTCCGTTTATGGATGCGCAGCGTATGACGCCAGCCAGCGTGACCTTCGGCTTTGCCGCCAATGCCACGCCGGACAGCATCAGCGCGGCGGCGTTAGTGGCATCATGGATGGGTATTCAATCGGACTATCGCGGCATTCGTTTCCCGGTGGTACGTGGCGATCTGCCTGAGCACAACGGCATTTTGATTGGCCATCCCGGTGAGAAGATCGGTTCTGTGACTTTGCCTGCCACCAACGGACCGCTGTTGCAGGTGATTGATAACCCGAACAACCCGGTTTACAAACTGCTGTTAGTGGTCGGCGCGGATGATGCTCAGCTGCGTCAGGCGGCCAACCGTTTGACCACGCAACCGCTGGCGACCGATGCCAGCAGTCTGAACGTGCAGCCGCAGCCGATTGGCCTGCGTAAGCCGTATGACGCGCCGCGCTGGATCAACACCACCCGCCCGGTGCGGTTGAGCGAGCTGCTGCGTAAAGATCAGAGTCTGACCACCACCGGCATCTGGCACGATGCGCTGAGCGTGAACTTCCGCGCGGCACCCGATTTGTTCATGTGGGATGGCGACACCATTCCGGTCGAGCTGCACTACCGCTTCCCGTCGGAAAGCTGGATTGATGAGAACAAATCGTTCCTCAACGTGATGCTTAACGGCACCTTCCTGCGCAACCTGACCGTAAACAAAGTCGGCTTGCTGGAGAGCGCCTGGCATCGTCTGGGCGGCGACGCCCGTCAGGAGCACTACACCCTGAAGCTGGAGCCGTATCTGATTTACGGTGATAACCAGCTGGCGCTGTACTTCAACATCAAACCGAAAGCGGACGCGCCCTGTGGTGTGTTGCTCAACAACAACATCAAGAGCCGCATCGAAGATGATTCGTGGATCGATCTGAGCCACACGCGTCACTTCACCATGCTGCCGAACCTGTCGTACTTCGTTGGCGCATCGTTCCCGTTCTCGCGTCTGGCGGACTTCTCGCAGACCACCTTGCTGCTGCCAGAAAAACCGACCGATGCGGAGATCTCCACGCTGCTGGATATGTCTTCACGTGCGGGTAACGCGACCGGTGTACCGCTGGTGCAGAACCAGGTGCTGTTTGGCTTGCCAAATGGTGGCACTAACCTGACACGCCTGCAGGACAGCGATCTGCTGGCGGTGAGCACCACACAGAACAGTGAATTCAATCAGCAGATGCTGGCTAACACGCCTTATCAGACCAGCGGAAATACGTTGGGCGTGAAAGATCCGACGGCCTGGGACAAGCTGCGTGGCTGGCTGACCGGCGACTGGAATCTTCAGCAGTTGGATGCCGATCGTTACTTCTCCTCCAACGAAGCGTGGCGTGGCTTTGTCAGCTACCGCTCGCCGTGGAATGCCGATCGTCTGGTGGTGATGACAGTGGCAACCAGCGATCAACAGCTGCTGCGTTTGCATGAAGATCTCAACTCGGCGCGCATTAACGCGGGCATTCGTGGCGATACCGCCATCATCACCGATGAAAACGGTATCCGCAGTTTCCGCGTCGGCCCACAGTTCCCGAGTGGCGAAATGCCGTGGTACATGATGGTGGTGTGGTATGCCAACCAGCACTCGGTGCTGATGGCGCTGGCGGCTCTGTTGCTGGCAACGCTGGTCGGCGGTAGCGCATGGGCGATGCTGAAGCGTCATGCATGGCGACGCCTCAACCCGAAAGCTGATAGCAAGTCCGGCAAGAAGTAAGGATAAAAACAATGAAAAAAAATCTGTTGAGTGCCGGTATTCGTCATGCCCTGATTCTGGGTGGGGCACTGGCGTTCTCTCAGCCGCTGCTGGCGGCGGAGAGCACCAATCCTGCGTTACAAGCGTTGTTTGATCAGGCGGCTTACTGGCATCAGAAAGCGCATGACGATTTGGCCAAATCTTCGCTGCAAAAAGTGTTGATGGTGGAACCCAACAACACTCAGGCGCTTTATTTGCTGGCGCTCTATTCCCAGCAAAGCGGCAGCAGCGCGGAAGCGGCGCAGTGGCGCGCGCGCCTGAGTGCCGCATCGCCGAACGATCCGCACCTCACCGAACTGGATAATGCGCGTCAGCTGCAAACCATTCCGCAGGCGCAGCTGTCGTTAGCGCGCCAGCAGGCCCGCAGCGGCAATATTGCGGCTTCGCTGCAGACCTGGCGCAATACTTTTAATGGTAATGAGCCACCACCGAGCGTGGCGGCGGAATATTACCTGACCATGGCCGGAGACCGCTCGCTGCTGCCGCAGGCGGTCGAAGCGCTGCGCCAATTCGCGGCCGATCATCCACAAGATACCGGCGCGAAGCTGGCACTCGGCAAAGCACTGACCTATCAGGAATCAACCCGTCGTCAGGGTATTGATCTGCTGGGCACGCTGGCGGATGGCAATAAAGACGCTGACCGTTCACTGCGCCAGGCGCTGCTGTGGCTCGGGCCGCAGGCGTCCGATGCTTCCCTGTACCAGACCTGGCAGCAGCGCCATCCGCAGGACAATGCGGTGATGGATTACTACCGTAAAAATGTCGGTGGTGCTGAGAAAGGGGCGGGCTTTACCGCACTGAACAGTGGTGACGTCAGCAACGCACAGAACAACTTTGAGAAAGTGCTGCAGGCAAACCCTCAGGATGCCGATGCACTGGCAGGGATGGGCTATGTGGCCCAGCGTGCCGGACGCTATGCAGAAGCGGCGGATTATCTGACGCGCGCCGCGCAGATGGGCGGCGATCAGAGCGAGACGCGCCAGAAGCAGGCAGCCGATGCGCGCTTCTATGCCCAGTTGGCCACCGCGCAGCAGGCGCTGAAAAACGGTGACAGCGCGCAGGCATTAGCCTTGAGTGAACCCCTGGCGCAGGCCGATGGCGAGAAAGGTGTTTCAGCTAAGCTGTTCCGCGCGGACGTGCAGCGTCGCAGCAATCAACTCGACCAGGCGGAACAAACCTATCGTTCTATCCTGCAAGGCGACCCGAATAACCGTAACGCCAAAGAAGGCCTGTTCTACGTGCTGCGTCAGCAGAACCGCAGCGCCGAAGCGAATACGCTGCTGGCATCACTGCCGGACAGCGTACGCCAGAGCGTGGCACCGCGCGGCAGCAGCACCGATCCGATCCGTGCGCAGGCCAGGCGTGAGCTGGCGGCAGGCAACAACAGCGCGGCGATTGCAACGTTGAACAGCGGGATTCAGCGTTATCCCAACGATGGCTGGCTGCGACTCGACCTGGCGCGTATTTATCGTGCTCAGGGCGATAGCATGATGGCCGCCAATATCATGCAGCCGTCAATGCGCAGCGGCGCCAGCACGGCAGAGCTGTATGCCGGCGCATTGAACGCCAGCGAAAGCGGCGCCTGGCAGCAGGCGAGTTTGCTGTTGTCACGCATACCGAACGGCAGCAAGAGCAGCGATATGCGCGAACTGGCGCAGCGTGTGAACTTCAACCTGCAGATGACCACCGCCGATCAGTATCTGGCGCAGGGCTCGAATGCTGCGGCGGCGAATACCCTGCGTGCGCTGGCCTCGTCACCTCCGTCCAACCCGGTGGATGCCGGTAATCTGGCACAGAAGCTGGCGAAAGCGGGCGATCTCACCACCGCTGTCTCGGTGGTGCGCAGCAATATGCAGCGCGGTATTCAGGGGAACGCCGGTGATTACGCTGCACAGGTCGCGGTACTCAACCAGGCGGGTCTGAATACCGAAGCGCAGAGCTTCCTCAGCAGCCCGGAGTTGCAGGCGCGCAGTACGCCCACGCAGCTGGCGGGTATTCGCAACGGTTACGTGATCAACGAAGTGGATCGTCTGCGTGAGCAGAAGCAGTACGCCGCGGCTTACGACAAGCTGGTGGGTGCATTGCAGCACGATCCACAGAACCGCGATCTGATGTTCGCCATGGCGCGACTGTATCAGTCCGGCAAGATGAACAAAGAAGCGGGTGTGGTGTATGACTACCTGATGACCCAGGATACGCCAACGCAAGATGCGCGTACCGGCGCCATCAACGTGGCACTGGCCAACAATGACGTCAATAAAGCCAATACCCTGACACGCGGCCTGAACAATGAGCAGTCACCGGATCGCCAGTTGTTACTGGCGCGCGTGGCCGAAGCCAACGGCAATCACAGCCAGGCCATGAGCTATCTGCGCAGCGCGCGCGGCCAGTTGATTGGTCTGCAGGGCGCCACCAATGGTGATACGCCAAGCGTGGGTGGTCTGGCATTGGCGGATAACCCGTTCATCAACCGTGGTACTTCGCCGGTGGGACGTTCTCCGTCTGCCTATGGCGCGGTGATGCCATGGCAATCGTCACCGGATGTCACCAGCAGCGCAACGGGGACCACGCTGGCCAGCAATACCCCCGCTATCCAGCAGAGCCAGACGCTGCGCCAGATCGACAGTATGATGGACGATCTGCAAGAGAAAACCGGCACCTGGATTCAGGGCGGCATGCAGGTACGTGGTCGTGACGGCGAATCGGGTCTGAGCAAACTGACCGAAGCCAAAGCGCCACTGACTTTCTCCACCGTCCCGTTTGGCGAATCGCGCTTTGACTTTACTATGACACCTGTCTCGCTCACGGCGGGCAGTGCGGCGGGCGATGCGTGGCGTCGTTTCGGCACCAATGCCCTGGTGCAGGGTAATGTGGTGGCGTCAGGCGATGCCAAAATTGACGATGTCCCGTCTTCATCCACTGATTCGCAGAAAGCTACGGGTGTTGAGCTGAACCTGGCATTGAAAGGCGACAGCTACAAGATTGACCTCGG
Source organism: Pantoea sp. SM3 (assembly GCF_000963995.1). Taxonomy (NCBI): domain Bacteria; kingdom Pseudomonadati; phylum Pseudomonadota; class Gammaproteobacteria; order Enterobacterales; family Erwiniaceae; genus Pantoea; species Pantoea sp. SM3. The sequence goes on along the minus strand of NZ_JZRD01000016.1, from coordinate 48,466 downwards.
CAGTACGCCACTCGGACAGGATTTGAGTACCCTGGTGGGAGGCGTGCAGTGGTCACCGAAACTCACTGACTTCCTGACGCTGATCCTCACCGGTGAACGTCGCGCGATGACCGACAGCCTGCTCTCCTATGTGGGCGTGGAAGATAAAACCAGCGGTAAGCGCTGGGGTCGCGTGACCAAAAACGGCGGTAATGCCCTACTGAGCTACGATAACGGCGATGCTGGTTTCTATGTCGGCGGCGGCGCGTACAGCTACATCGGCGAAAACGTGGCGAGTAACAACAGCGTGCAGGCGACTGCCGGTGCGTATGTGCGTCCGTTCCACTACGACGACCGCGAGCTGAAAGTGGGCATGAGCCTGTCGTGGATGGATTACTCGAAAAACCTGAGTTACTTCAGCTACGGTCAGGGCGGTTACTTCAGCCCGCAGAACTATGCATCGGTCTCGTTCCCGATCGAGTTCTCCCGCAAGTTCGACGATCTGAAAGTGAACGTGGGTGGTTCGGTGGGTTATCAATCCTACAGCCAGGATAAGAGCGCCTACTTCCCGAACGATCCGACTTACCAGGCACAAATGCAGAGCCTGGCCGATCAGGGTTATGTGAAGAGCGCGTATTACAGCGGCGAGAGCAAGAATGGCATTGGCTATAACTTGCACGCCGGTGCGGATTATAAGATCAACAAAGATGTCACTGTGGGTGGGCAATTAGGCTACGACACCTTTGGCGATTACAACGAAAGCACAGCGAATCTGTACTTCCGTTATCTGTTCGGAGACAACTAAATGAGTGAGCAGGCAACCGCGCGCGTCAGCCATCCGCATCAGCCGGGTTGGTTTGATCTGGTCAGCGTGATGATTGAAGGGATGCTGGACAACGCGGGCGAGGAAGCCGAAGGCTTTCTCAACAATGTGGGCGCATCGCTGGCAGCGCGCTATCCTTTAGCGGAAGCGCGCACCGTGCAGGATCTGGAACGCGAGATGAATCTGCAACTGGCGCGCTTTAGCTGGGGTTTTACCCAGCTTCAGCCGCTGGAAAATGCCATTCTGATTCAGCACCATGCGCTGCCGCAGGGCGACAGCAAGGTGGGTGCAGAGCGCTGGCAGCTGGCGATGAGCGCCGTGCTGGCCGGTGTTTATTCACAGTGGCTGCAGGCACAGGGCGGCAGCGCTGCGGTGCCGGTCACCTTCGAGAAGAATGACGGCAACACGCTGCATTACCGATATCAATAGGATTGTTTGATGAGAGTCATGCGCTTCTGGCGTCAATGGATGCTGTGTTTCATGGTGATGTTTTTCAGCGCCCAGGCTGCTGCAGATGGCTGGAGCACCTTCAAAGGCCGTTTTATGAGCGGCGATGGACGTATCAGTGATACGGCCAACAACAATGTCAGTCATACCGAAGGTCAGGGTTATGGCATGCTGTTGGCGGTCGCGAACGACGACCGAACCACGTTTGATCTGCTGTGGAAGTGGACGCGCACCCATTTGCGTAATCCGCAAAACGATCTGTTCTACTGGCGTTACACGCCGGGTGCTTCAGACCCGATTGCCGATAAGAACAATGCCTCTGATGGCGATGTGCTGATTGCGTGGGCACTGCAGCGCGCAGGCCAAAAGTGGGGCGGTGATTATCAGTCAACTTCTGACCGTATTCAGCGCGCCATCGTCAAACAAAACGTCATCACGTTTGGCGGCCACACGGTGATGTTGCCTGGAGCACAGGGCTTCAACAAAAACAGCTATGTGGTGCTGAATCCCTCTTATTTCCTGTTTGCCGCCTGGCAGGCGTTTGCCGATCGTAGCCATCTGCGCGTATGGAATAACCTGATCGACGACGGCATGGAACTGCTCGGTGATATGCACTTTGGCAAAACCGGTCTGCCGCTGGATTGGGTGGCGTTGAATGCCGATGGTTCAGTGGCACCGGCGGTGGGTTATTCCAATCGCTTTAGCTACGATGCGATTCGTATTCCGCTCAATATCTGGTGGTATGACCCGCAAAGCCTGCGCCTGGTGCCATTCCAGCGCGTCTGGCAGGGCTATGGTCGCCAGACGACACCGGCCTGGTTTGATGTACTCGCCAACACCCCTGCGCCATACAATATGGACGGCGGCTTGCTGGCGATTCGCGATCTGACCCTGAATCAAACCGGTTATCTCAGCGATCGTCTGGCGCCGGATCAGAACTACTTCTCCGCCAGCTTGCAGTTACTGACCTGGCTGGCGTATCAGGAAAAGCGTTAGCCAATTTCGGGTTGCGTCGCGACGACGCACATTTTAAAAGCTGTACTTCATTGATGGAGTGCGGCTTTTTTTATGTCTAAATTTCACGTAGCAGCTCACATTGTTTATCTTTTTCAAGACAATAACCTGAAGCGCGTTGATCTTGATCAATGCTGAGCCATAAACAAACATGTGAATTTGTCATGCTAAAATGTATAGACAAAAGTGTATGCTAAAATGCAAACGGAATTGGAGTTTGAATGGGATACCATCAAAGCGGAAACCAACATCCGCAAGCATGGCATCAGCTTTGAAATTGCAGCCAGAGTCTTTGATGACCCTTATCACATCGCCAGTCAGGATCGCGTTGAAAACGGCGAATATCGCTGGCAGACGTTGGGTAGTGTGTCGGGTTATCTCATCGTATTGGTTGCCCATACGGTCAGATTTGAACAGGGTACCGAGATTGTCAGGATCATCAGTGCCCGTTCTGCAACGCGAAATGAGAGGAGGCGATATGAGCAAAATCAGAGTTAAGCGCAGTGAACTGCCGCCGCTTACAGATAAACAGCAGTTGGACCTGGAAGCGTTGAGTCAAAAAGCGGACAGAGACATTGATTTTGAGGACATTGCGCCGTTAGACGACGCCTTCTGGAGCACAGCTACGCGCGGCCGCTTCTATCGTCCGGTAAAAACGCAAGCCTCGGTGAGGATTGATGCCGATGTTCTGGAATGGCTGAAAGCGCCAGGGAAAGGTTACCAGACGCGCTTGAATGCGATTTTGCGCGCAGCCATGATGCGAGAGCTGCAAAGCAAATAGCCACGCGATGGATTCGGCACATCATGGTGGTGAACTTTAGTCACCCCCATGATGGCTACCGAACCGGGTGCATCATTCAGTCAACATTGAGTCGGGTCAACTATTTAAAATCCGCATACGGCTCAAGCGGTTGTGGTGGCATATCCATATCGCCATTCCAGCCGCCCATTGAATAACGCATGTAGATCAAGCCGTGGCTCGGGGTGTAATCCTTGGCCTGCTGAATATCCATGGCGAGACCGACTGACCAGTGCGGCGTGATGCGGCGTTCTACCACGGCTTGCAGGGTGTAACCGAAACCGTTGCCGGAGCTGCTGTCGGAGGTCGGGTTGGTAGCCAGCGTAAAGCCAGGATTGACCGGATATCGCTGCTGGCCGTCGGTTTGCGATTGTGACCAGGAGACCGAGCCGCCCAGATCAAACGACCAGTTCTCGGTGCGCTGGCGATAAGTGACCGGCACCGCCAGCGAGAAGTACTGCTGCGGGCTGTAGTAGCCACCCTGGCCGAAGGTGTAGTCGCTAAGGTCTTTTTGGTAATGCCACAGCATGCTGTTCAGGCCGACGGTGGCACGGCGATTATCTTCGTTGATCAGTTTGTAGTAATAGCCTGCCATCAGGCGTTCACGACTGTTGTCTGCGACATTTTCCCCGGTAATTTGGTGGGCGCTGATATCGGCCCATACGCCATTCGCGCCGCCCTGATCGTAACTCAGCCCCACTGAACCACCGGTTGCCACTACGCCGCCCCAGGTTTTACCGCCTCCTGCAGAAGGGTCGCGAGCGCCTACGTAGGCCAGTAACGAACTGGAAATTGGTCGGCGGGAAGCGGTAAATGTTACGCCAAGATCTTTGACATCGGTATTCCAGCTAATGCCTCCCACCCAGTTGGTGACTTCAAAGCCCAGTGGTGTGGTGCCAATATCACCTGACCAACGTTCATTGTGCCAGCCCACCCCAATGGCAGTGCCTTCGTCTCGTTGTTTAAGATCCTGGCTACAGCCATTGGTGAGGTTATCAGCACAGCTACCAAATAATTCTTTATGAACGTTATTACTGGTAGAGAAGGTGCCCGCTGATACCAGCACATGATCGACGCGCACAAAGCTGCGCCCGTCGGCCAGCGGTGTCTCCGCCTGCATCATGGTGGTATGTGCGGTGAAATCGGAGATACCGCCGGTGCCTTTATCGCGCGAATAATCCTGTTCAAGCGTGAAGGTGGTGTCCTGCTGGCGATAGAGATCGGCGGCATCGCTGCGAATACCGCGCTTCAGCCAGTCATCGCTGGCGTCGTTACGCGTCAAACGGGTGTAGCTGTCATTATCTTGCGGCGCGTCGGCGCTGATACCGCTGGCCGTCATTGCCAGACGATAGTCCTGCTGCGCCGCATCAGGCTGTTGCTGCTGAGTTTCCAGACGTGCCGCATCGCGATAGACCAACGCTTTGCTTTGCGAGGGGGCTTCTTTGGCGGCGCGCGTTTTTAAATCATTGAAAAGCTGCTGCGCATGCGCCGTGTCGCCGCTGTTTTGCCATGCCAGCGCCACGCGGCGTCCGCTGTTGATATTTTGCTGCGCCACACTGGAGGGTAAAGCCTGCAACGCCTGACGAGCTTCGTCTGGGCGTTTCAGGGCGATCAGTGCTTCGATACGGCCCAGTGCTGCATCATTGTTGGTCGCATCCTGCTGCAGTACACGTTGGTAACTCGCCAGCGCCGCTTTCGCGTCGCCGCGTTCCAGTGCCCAATCCGCCAGGGTGATATCACGTCGCGTTGAGGCCGGTTGCTGTTGCAACAGTGCCAGCGCGGCAGATTCATTGCCGTTGGCGCGCAGCTCGCTGGCACGGGCGTACACTTTATCCTGCGTTAAACGGTCCGCCAGCTCATGCATATTGCTGTCCCAACGCGTTTCCGGCAGGCGATGCAGTGCCGCCAGCGCAGCATCATCCTGATCGCCGGACGAGAGCCACAGCGCCCAGGCATAGAGCGCGGCAAGTTCCTGCGCGTGCTGACGCACCATAGCATCCATCACCTGAGCGCCTTGTGCTTCTTCGCCGCTGCTGCGTAGCGCGCCGGCTAAACGGTAAGAGAGCCAGATATCGTTGGGGTTGTCCTGAGTGGCCTGGCGGTATTTCACTACCGCCTGATGCCATTGACCTTGCTGCGCCAGCGCATCCGCTTCAGCACGCAGGCTGTCGCTGCGCAGCGATCGCAACGTCCCGGCCAGTGACCGCTGTTGCGCGGCGGGCAGGGCATTGATAAACGCCATGGCGCGGGCAGGGGACTGCTGCTGATACAGCGCAGCCAGTCGGCGCACGGCGGTGGTATTGCTGCGATCAAGGCGCAGTGCCTGTTGCCAGTACTGTTCTGCCTGCGCGTCATTTTTTCGCGCCTGAGCGACGTCACCGAGGCCAATTAACGCCCAACTGTCGCGATTATCAATGGCCTGCGCGCTACGATACTGGCGTTCCGCGCTCGCCAAATCGCCCTTTTTCAGCGCATCGTCGCCGTTATTGATCGCCAGCCAGTAACGATTGGTTTGCAACAGCGACTGCCATTTGCCCACTTGTGTACTGGCCTGCCCGGCCTGAATCGCTTTCTGCAGCCAGCTGATCGCCGCTGCGCGGTTATTCGCTCGCGCCTGAGCCTGACCCATCGCGCCCATCAGCTCGGCATCATTCGGGTTGGCTTTGAGTGCGGCGTTGAGTGACGCAATGGCACCCGCGCCACCGCCGGCATCCACCAGCGCCAGCCCGCGCATGCGCTGACGATAGGCGGGATCGGCCAGCAGCTTCTGCTGTCTTGCCAGCTCTTCCTCGCCGCGCTGTTGCGCATCACCAGAAGTAAACACCTGCAAATACTGCTTCAGGCTGGCCACCGTGCCTTCTGACACCGGCTGATTTTGAATCTGCTGCAGCCAGAGTTCTGAGGCGGCATCACGTCCGCCGTCACGATTGGCCAGACGACGCAGCTGCACCAGCGCCTCGCCGGGCTGATTGTTATCAAACGCCATGCGCGCCAGCTGCAGTTCTACACCGATGTTGCCGGGATAACGTGCTTCCAGTGCCTGCAGCTGGCGATAAGCGATGGGCTGCTGACCGGGTAAACGCGCCACCAGCCGCCAGTATTCCAGTTCGGTATTCACATCCGGGAACACGCCGTGGAACAGGTCATCCCAGGCTGTTTTGGCTTCTTCTACGCGGCCTGCCGTAGCCAGTAAACGCGCCTGCTGCAGTTGCTGGCGCCCTTCAGCGCTCATCAGCCGCAGGCCGGTTTCCGATTCACGCGTCGCCGCGTCATTGGGCGCCACTTTCTTCAGTTCATCGAGCAGCGTCTGCGCTTTAGCCTGATCGCCCTGACGCAGCGCCATGCGGATTTGTGCGGCCAGCACCTGCGGGTTATCAGGATCGATTTTTTCCAGACGATAAAGCGACTGCTGCACCAAATCATACTTGTTGGTGGATTCACCGGTGCGAATCTGCATCAGCAGCCATGCCACCGGTGACACCTGCGGACCCTCGGCAGCTATGCCGGAGCCCGCCAGGATACTGGCAATCAGCAGCCCGAGTGGCAGTTTATTCATCGTCTTCCAGCTCGGCCAGGCGGCGACGGCTCACCATGCGCATCAGGCGCCATGCCATCAGAGCAAACAGAATCACCACCACGACGGCACAAATCGCCAGCCATACCGGGTGGGTCGCCAGCAGGTTCCACAAACGTTCCCACCATGGCAGATGGCCGACGAAGTAGGTATCGCCGACGCGCACGCTGGTGACGCCCGATTCACGCACGATGGTGGCAGACCCGAACACAGCGGCGCGCTTGCCACTGTCGAGCAGGGCATTGTTCAGCAAATCCCAGCCACGCGGGCTGTCGGCTAACAGTGCGACCACGCTGCGCTGATCGTTAAACGGCGACTGGAAGCCAACTATCGCCCCCATCGGCCCGCGTGAGCTGATACCGGTCTGGCTTTCAACTGCGCGATCGCCGGCGGACACCGGCACGTTCTGCGCGGTAATCGGGCGCGATGGCATGTTGATCCAACTGCGCGCCGCGTTCACCAGCAGGTTGATCTTCTTATCGTCCTGCAGATCCTGCGGAATGCCGCCGATCATCAGCAGGTCAGCGTCTTGGTCTTTTGCCTGCCTCCAGTCATCGCTCATCTGCACGCGCAGCGCTGGATAGCCGGTCTGAGCGCCGATGGCACCCAGTGCGTTCAGCATGGTGCTGACTTCACCGTTGGCGGGTTTCGGCTGCACTAACACCAGCGTCTGCGCCAGATCGGCGTAGCGGCTGTAAGGGAAACCGGCGTTGGCGTACGCACCCAGCGATGGCATTTCGATGTAGTGGCGATAGCCGGAGAAGTCGATGCTGGAGTTGTCATCGATCACCACGTGATGGCCCACAGCGGTGACGGTCTCGCAGCGGCCATCGGCGGTGCCGCCGATAAAGGTGTTTGCGTAATCAAAGCTGAAGCGCAGTTGGTTGACGACGCCGAGGCGCAGCGCCGGGATGGTCAGCTGGCGGTTGCTGTCTTGCAGGCCCTGCATCAGCGGAATGTGCATGATCTGCTGACCTGCCGTGTCTTTCGGCGTCAGCGGGTAATCCTGCATGAACTGATTGTTCAGATGCACCGCCAGGCGCGAGCCATCTTGCTGGATCGGCGAGGTGTAGCGGTAAATCAGATCCATGTCGATGCCGCGCGCGCGCACCAGGAACAGATCCGGCGGCAGGTTCAGCGTCAGGCTGATGGGATTCGGCTGTAAACCATCGGCCTGCAGCTGGTTCTGATACTGCGTCAGTTCAGCAAAAGTGGTGCGGCGATCGGTGCGCACCCAGTTAGGCGCATCATAGGCCTGACGCGGTGCCAGCATTTTCACGCTGTCGATGGTCGAGGTATCACCTCGCAGCAGCAGTTCGCCCTGGGCAATGCCTTCGACGGCGGTCAGCAGATCGTTGTCATCCCGGCCGAGGATCAGCAGCATTTTTTCGTAGGGATTGTCCGGCTGGCTCACCATTTCCACCGTGGGTTTCTCCACCGGTGGCAGATCTTTCAGGAAGTCCGGACGATGGTCGTTGGTGGCAAACACCACCGCATGCTGCTCTTTCGGCAGCTGGTTATACAGTACCGGGAAGGATTGACCACGCCACTGCGCTTTGCTGCCGAACCACGAAGCCAAAATCCCTGCGGCACGCTGCTGCACCAGGTCAGGTTGATTGCTGAACACCATCGGTAACTGCAACGGGCGGCTGTCACGCGCATCAAAGAACGGTTCCGGGAAGTGCGACAGGTCGTTCTTCAGCGGCAGTTTTTGCAGCGTCAGATCGAGCTTGCTCTCTTTACCGATATCCATCCAGATGGTGCTGTTGGCCGGGTTCTCACACACGTTGGCGTAGTGACCCACCAGTTCGAGGCGCACGCGGTTAAAATCGCCAATAAAACGCGGATCGATCGGCAACTGGGTTTGATTCTCTTTGCCCAGCTGATCGGCGGTGACGGTGACCAGCCCCACCAGTTCATCGTTGAGATAGACCTTGAGCTGCGACAGCGTCGGGATCAGCGCGGGTGAAGGGCGATAGCTGAGCGTCAGCAAGGCGCGAGTCACCACTTCATCACTGCGCACGCCGAACTCAATCTGGCTGGTGGGCTCCGTGCCGCGCAGTGTCATGCTGCCTGGCGGAGGCGCGACCTGATTAAACAGCAGTTGGCTGTCGCGCAGCGGGGCATTGGCATCCAGCGGCTGGCTGACTGTTGGCAGCGGTATCTGTGCACTGGTGCGCGGCGCTTCAGGAGCGGAAGGCTGTGGCGCGGCCTGTGCCAGCGTTGCGGTGCCCAGCAGCAGGGCAGTAAACCAGCTCAGTTTTCTCGTCATGGTCATATCATCAACTTATGAAAAATCGGTTTTGATTGCCGTAGGTGCGCGGCCAATGCCCTGTGGCAGCAGTGTCGCCAGCCAGCTCACCAGGGAAGTCAGTGCCCGGAAAAGACGGCGCAGTGGGACAGGGCCATACTCCGCCAGACGCAGGTAACCTTTGAAACCCAGCACCATAATATCGGCCAGGCTTTGCACCGGTTTATCTTCCGGGAAGCCGTCCTGCCACAGCGCCCAGGTATCGGCGCGGGCGAAGGTACACTGGATAAATTCAATATGCTGGCGAGTGGAGAGCTGATGCAGGCGAATACCGGCGCGACGGCCAAATACACGCTGTACCTGGCACGGGAAGCTGAATTCCTGCTGGCCACGGCGCAGCAGCAGCCACACGGGCTCATCCTCTTTCAGCGCATCCGCTTCACGCAGTTCGACACCCACGCCGCCATCTGAATAGTCGCGCAGGGTGCACGGCACCATATGGCCATCTTCACGTGCAATGGCGGCGGGCATGGCAATCTCGACGCGATGCGCTTCGCGAATCTGGCGCGCTTCCACTGAAACCGCCACGGCGCCGCCGAGAATAATCATGTTGTACACCACCCACACCAGGCTCACCCAGATGGTGAGCATCTCGTTGGCCGGGCCATACGCCATGCGCCAGAACGCCATGCCGATACCCGCAATATTCAACAGCACCAGCATCATATAAGGCTTGGTGATCACCCAATCGAGATGACGCTCTTCGACCAGGCCGCCTTTGGCCGTGACGTTGAACTTGCCTTTGTGCGGGTTAAACAGCGCGACGGTGGTGGGACGCGCGATATACCACGCCAGCACCGTTTCATACACTTCACTCCAGAATGAGTGACGCCAGCGTCCCTGAATGCGTGAGTTAGTCAGGCTGGTGTGCACCATGTGCGGCAGCACATAGATCGCAATCGCCAGTGCGGGCGCGTAGATGATGTAGGCGTGGCACAGCAGAAACGCCAGCGGCGCCAGCAGGAAGATCAGGCGCGGAATCCCGGCGAGGAAGTGCAACATGGCGTTGGCGTAGCACAGTCGCTGTACCAGCTTTAAGCCCTTACCCATCAGCGGATTGTCGAGGCGGAAAATCTGCACCATGCCGCGCGCCCAGCGAATACGCTGGCCGATGTGCGCGGACAAACTCTCGGTGGCAAGGCCCGCCGCCTGTGGAATACGGATGTAGGCAGAGGTGTAACCCTGACGATGCAGACGCAGCGAGGTGTGCGCATCTTCGGTCACGGTTTCAACCGCAATGCCGCCAATCTCATCCAGCGCGGTGCGGCGCAATACGGCACAGGAACCACAGAAGAACGCCGCATCCCAGGTGTCATTACCGTCCTGCACCAGGCCGTAGAACAGCGAGCCTTCATTCGGCGTCTGACGGAAGCGACCGAGGTTACGCTCAAACGGATCGGGCGAGAAGAAGTGGTGCGGCGTTTGCAGCATCGCCAGGCGGTGGTCTTTAAGGAACCAGCCCATGGTCATCTGCAGGAATGAGCGTGTCGGTACGTGGTCACAGTCAAAAATCGCCACGTAATCGCTGCGGCAGGCCACTTTCAATGCGTGATTGATGTTGCCCGCTTTGGCATGCTCATGAGTAGGGCGCACCACATAATTGATGCCCACGCTGGCGGCAAATTCGCGAAACTCCTCGCGGCTGCCGTCATCCAGCAGGTAGATGTTGAGCTTGTCCTGCGGCCAGTCGATGCCCATCGCGGCATAAATGGTCGGTTTCACCACGCTCAGCGGTTCGTTGTAGGTGGGCACCAGGATATCGACGCTGGGCCAGGAAGTGATCTCGGGTGGCATGGAGACTGGCTGGCGATTGAGTGGCCACAGCGTCTGGAAATAGCCCAGCACCAGCACCGTCCACGAATAGGTTTCAGCGCCAATCAGCAGCAGACCGAAAGTCAGACTCAGCGGATCGTCCCAGTTCAGGGTCTCAGTGTAGCGCCACCACAAATAGCGGCAGGATATGGTGAGTGACAGCACAATCAGCATGATGGTGGAGAGGCGGCCCGGCACGCGGCGTACCATCATCGCCAGGCCCCACAGCAGCAGCACGAAGACAAATTGCGTGGTGATGCCAAACGGCTGTGAAATACACAACAGCGCCAGCAGGCTGGCGACAATCGCCGCGACAATAAACAGCAGCTGGCGTACACGCGGTGGCAGTTTCTGCAACTGCTGTTCGGTTCGCAGATGAATGCCCGTTTTCGCCATGCGCGCGGGAAGCGCTCCCAGCCATTGATAACACTGCTGACGCCAGCGGAACAGTGGGCCAAACGCGTTAAACCGTTTGCGCTCGCTGCGTGCGCTGTTGTCGAGCGGTAACACCAGCATCAGCCACAGGCTCTGCATGGCGTAACGCAGAACGTCTAACGGGCGAGGACGCAGCGGTGAGATTTGCGGATAGTATCGCTGATGCTGTTGCAGCAAGCGCTGCCAGCCGGGCGTTTCCAGCCGCAGCAGCGACCAGGCGAGCACGCACCAGAGCAGATGCAACATCACGGTTAAGCGGCCCGCGCCGTGCTGGCGAGCCACGCGGGCACGGCTTTGCAGCGCCTGCCAGGCCTGAGGAACCAGCAGCCAGCGCAGCGGATTCACGCCGCACCGCCCGCAACGTTCAGTATTAGCCAGTTCGCCAGCGTATTGATTTCTTCGCTCGCCAGCGCATGAGGACGATATTCGCCCACCGGTTGTTTCATCATCAGGGCTTCTGCCAGTGCTTCATCGCGGTGAATCACCTGCGGAATCAGATTCTTCAGCGTGCGCAGCCACAGTTGATGCAGATCCTGTTGCAGCTGGCTGTTGGCGTTGAATTGATTAATCAAAAACAGCGTATGCGGCAAAAAACGCGGATGGTGCAACCGCAACTGGCAGTTGGCATCCAGCGATAGTACTTGCAACAGACGATCGGCGTGAATGGCGAAGGATCGTTGCCACGGCAGCAGATCCGCTGGAAGGTCGAAGATCACCCAGCGATAGTGTGATTTCAGGGCCGGCAGCGCCTTCAGCAACGGCGCAGCAAGCTGTTCGTCGGCGTTTTGCAGACTTAAGGACTGCTGAGGGGTTAGCGCGCCGAACGGCAGGAAATCGAGACCGGTTTGATAGCGCTGCGCGCACTGCTGCCACGGCTGCTGTTCCAGCAGTGCGGGAACCCAGCCCTGGGTGTGATTGAGCGCTAGATTAAAATGGGCGGCCAGTTGATTCGAGGCGGAAAAATCAATGACCAGCACCGACTCCTGTAAGGTATTGAGCGCCCAGCCAAGCGCCGCACAGAGTGATGTTGCGCCACAACCGCCGCGCAAACCTTGTAAGGCAATAACCGGCATTAGCGTTCCGGCTCCTGATCGGCAGATAATTCACGCAGCAGCGGCCAGCGTGTCAGCAGACTATTCAGTCGCTCTTCGCGGGCAATATCAATGTAACGAAATGCCTTAAGGGAAAAGGCTTCGCTCAGGGTATTAATGTCATCCTGATCTTCAGTAGTTGACGCGATCAGCGAAAAGGCATTCTCTGTTTTCATTACTTTTTGCCACCAAAAAACAGCAATGGATGAATTGTGGTTCTATTTTTTGTAAAGTTTAAACCCGGAAAAATGCGCAGACTATGCAAAAATCGATATCATTTGAGATAGCGCAGGTTTTAATTATTTCAGCAGTTCCAATCGTTGCCGTCTATATTAAACTAGCCTGGATTGTTCTGATCGCGAAACAAATATGAAAAATCGCTATGCGCTTGGCCTACAACAGGTTCAGCAGGAATTAGTTACCCTGCAAAATCCGGGGTTTTATTGGATTACCAGTCAGCGTCAGGAAGACGCGCGGGTACTGCTGCGTCAGGTGGTGAGCCATCAACAGGCGGCAACCCTGGTCAGCTCAGATGAGAAACCTCAGTCATTACTAACGCCGGACCCACTGACAGGACCGGCGCGCATTCCCTTATTTTCGCTGCCGGCCAATAAAGCCAGCTTGCAGCATCTGGAGAATGATTTCGCGCGTGTACTGAATGGCCGCAGTGGTTTAGTGCTGTTTTACAGCAACGCTGCGCAGTGGAGTAAATTATCCGAGGATGAGCTGACGCTCTGGGTGAAACGCATGCGGCGGTTGTTGATCAAAAAACAAATCACGCTGCTATTGATCACCTCGGGGGCGTCAATTATTCATCTGCGTAACCATCTACAGCGTTATTTTCGCCAACTTGATGGTGTCGCACATTTAGAATTTCAGCAGGATAGTTGGCAATATCGAATTAACTGGTGGTACTCCGCAGACAAATTACTGGCTGACCGTGCGATTCGCTTGAGTTGTAATGAGAATCAATTCATTGCCATTAATGACGTTGAACAAACCACCCCTCTTAGCCTTAATGATGAAAATCAGTTTCTGGCACAAGAAGGGGTGCTGGAAGGCGCACCGCCACTCTCCAGCCAGTGGCAACTGTTTAGCGATAATGAAAGCGTATTCTCGCGTGCACAACAGGCCAACGCCGCCACGGTCATTTTTAGTCTGGCCCATAACCAGGACATTAATGCCCTGGCAAAAATGGTCCACAGTTTGCGCCGTTCGCGTGGCAACGCATTAAAGATCGTGGTGCGCGAAATCAGTACCAGTCTTAGGTATAGCGATGAGCGATTGTTGCTGGCGTGTGGCGTGAATGCCATCGTACCCGGCGCTCAAACGCTGTCACGCTTTCTCACCACGCTGGAAGGGATTCAGGGCCAGCAGTTTACGCGTCATGTTCCGGCCAACTTGCCCGCGCTGATGCAGGCACTCCAGCCGCTGCAGCAAAAAGGGTATCTGCAGTTGGAGTCTTTCTGCGCGGCGGTGCAGCAGCTGATGAGCAATACGCTGCTGCCGGAAAACGACAAAGGGCTGATGGTGGCATTGCGTCCGGTGCCACAGCTGAAACCCGAGCAAATTTTGACGCTGTGCAAACCGCGTCGTTTCGGTGATTTGGTGACGCTGATTAACGATCGCATCTATCTGTTCCTGTCATCTTGTCGCTTCAACGATTTGGATATTGCGCTGAAATCGATTTTCTCGCTGCCGCACGATGAGCTGTTCAGTAATCGCGTGGTGTGGTTTGAGGACAACCAGATTTTGTCGGAAGTGCACAAGATTCGTCAGCTGACGCCCGTGGCGCAGCGTGAAGTGCCGATGGCGCCCATTGAAGCCCCTCAGGCGAATAAGGTGTCCGCTGCTGACCTGCGTGGGGCGCAAACTCCGCAGCCCATTATTCTCAACCTCGATGGAGATCGCCGCTAATGACACTGATGGATTGGGTGCAGGTGGCGATCCTGCTGTTATTAATTTTACTGTTCCTGAAATCGTTGTTCGTGCGCTGGTTACCGCGCAGTAGCACCAGCCTGCTGATGCGTCTGCTGCCACCGCGTGCGCTGAAGTCGGAAGGGCAGTGGCAACGCAAATCTGCGAAAACGGATACCAAACCGTAATGAGTGATAACAAACCTTCGACGCTGCACGCTTCGTGGTGGCGCGGTCTCGGCGGCTGGAATTTCTACTTCCTGATCAAATTTGGTCTGTTGTGGTACGGCTACCTGAATTTTCATGCGCTGAGCAATCTGGTGTTCCTGGCCTGGCTGCTGTTCCCGCTGCCGTCACGTCGTTTGCACCGTGTGCGCCATTGGGTTTCGCTGCCGATTGGCTTCGCGCTGTTCTGGCATGACACCTGGCTGCCGGGGCTGGAATCGATCATGAGCCAGGGCAGCCAGGTTGCGGGTTTCTCCTCTGCTTATCTGCTCGATCTACTGGAGCGCTTTATTAACTGGCAGATGATCGGCGCAGGCTTTGTCTTGCTGGTGCTGTACCTGTTTGTCGCCCAGTGGATTCGCATCACAGTGCTGGTGTCACTAATGCTGATCTGGCTTAACGTGCTGACCATTGCCGGGCCGGCGATGAATCTGCTGCCAACCAAAGCGGCGACCCCGGAAGTGGCACTGAGCAACCCACCTGCGGCAACCAAAGCACCGGATGGCCTGGACCAGTCAGCACCGCCGACCAGCGCCAATCTGACGTCCTGGCTCAATCGCTTCTACGACAGTGAGCGCCAGCGCGCGACCCATTTCCCGGATGCGCTACCCGCGGACTCGCAGCCGTTTGATATTTTAGTGATCAACATCTGTTCGCTGTCCTGGTCAGATATGGATGTGGCCCAGCTGCGTGATCATCCCTTGTGGAAACACTTCGATATTCTGCTGAACAACTACAACTCTGCCACCGGCTACAGCGGTCCGGCGGGGATCCGTTTATTGCGTGCCAGCTGCGGCCAGACTTCACACTCCAATCTGTATAAGGCCACCGACCAGCGCTGCTATCTGTTTGATAATCTGGCGAAGCTGGGCTTTAAGCAGGAACTGATGATGGATCATACCGGTGTGTTTGGTAACTATCTCAAAGAGTTACGTGAAGAGGGCAATTTGCAGGCACCGCTGATGTCACAAGCGGGAATAGCACCAGAATTGACTTCGTTTGATGGTTCGCCGGTGTTTAATGACGGTCAATTGATGCAGCGCTGGCTCGACGATCGCACCAAAAGCAGCGATGCGCGCAGTGCCACCTTCTACAACCTGATTCCGTTGCATGACGGCACGCGCGAGCTCGGCAGCACGCGTACCGCTGACTGGCAACCGCGCGCTAAAGTACTGTTTGATCAGCTGGATACGTTCCTGACCAATCTGGAAAAATCGGGTCGCCGCGTGATGGTGTTGGTGGTGCCGGAGCACGGTGCTGCACTGCAGGGCGATAAAATGCAGATGTCCGGTCTGCGTGATATTCCCAGCCCAAGTATTACGCATGTACCGGTGGGCATTAAATTTGTCGGGATGAAAGCGCCGCATCAGGGGCAGCCGTTGAACATTGATACGCCAACCAGCCTGCTGGCGATTTCCGAAATCATTTCCCGTGTGGTGGATGGTCAGGTGTTTAACGCGCCGAACGTCAATATGTCAGTGTTAGCGGATAATTTGCCGCAATCACCGGTGGTGTCCGAGAATGATAATGCGGTGGTGATGATGTATCAGGGTAAGCCCTGGATTCGTCTGAACGGCGGCGATTGGGTGCCTTATCCGCAATAGTTGGGGTCGCGGCGCAAACTTTGCGCCGCGACTTTAACGAGCACAATTCCTAATCACCACTTTATCTCGCCCTTCCTGCCTTTTTTCGACTTTATCCCGGCGCATAACAATGCTCACCTGCGATATACTCGCTGCGCATTTCATCTATACCCGTCATTCTTCAAGTTGCAGGTGCGTTGGCTGTGCTCATTCACCCCAGTCACTTACCTGAGTAAGCTCCTGGGGATTCATCCCCTTGCCGCCTGCCTGCACCTTGAATAATTTAGGGTATACATAGTCGATTTAAGTGGTCGGGAGAGGGTTTTGTTGCGCGTTAGTCGCTCGTTAACGATAAAACAGATGGCAACGGTGTCCGCTGTGGCAATGGTGACCATCAGCATTTTTATCGTCATCCAGTTATTCCACTTTGTGCAGCAGCGCAGGATTGACTACGCCCAGCAGATGGAAAATATCGCGCACACGGTGCGCCAACCGCTGTCAGAAGCCGTTCTGAAAGGCGATATTCCGCAAGCCGAACGCATCCTTAATACACTGAAACCGGCGGGCATCCTGTCTCGTGCCGATGTGGTATTGCCGAATGCGTTTCAGGCGCTGCACGCCGATTTTGTGCCGGAAAAACCGGTGCCGCGTTTTGTGGCGCGTCTGTTTGAGCTGCCGGTGCAAATTACCCTACCGCTCTATTCAGTTGAACGCACCGGGCTGCCCAAACCGATTGCCTATCTGGTGCTGCAGGCTGACTCGTCGCGCGTTTATCAGTTTCTGCTGAGCACGTTATCGACGATGATCACCACCTATTTGCTGCTGGCGCTGATCCTCTCGGTGTCGATTAGCTGGTGTATCAATCGCTTGATTGTTCACCCGTTACGTAATCTGTCGCGTGATTTGCAGGAGTTGCCACCGCAGGCCATCCTCACGCACAAGCTCGATTTGCCGAATAATCATCGCGACGATGAAATCGGTATGCTAATTCGCAGTTACAACCGCAATCAGCAGGTACTGGAGTCGATTCATGATGAAATGAGTCGCATGACCACCCATTTTGCTGTGACCGACCTGCCCAACCGTGCCCTGTTCCTTGCGTTACTGGATCAGCACGCCAGCCATCGCCATAGCCGTCAGCCATGGGGATTGATGGTGATCCGTATCGAAACACTGCAGGAAGCCAACGGCGTACTGAGTGATGAGCAGCGCGATACGCTGATGCTGACGCTGGTAGAGAAAATTCGCAGCACCGTTGACGATCACACGTTACTGGCACAAACCGGGCCGAGCGATTTCGCGCTGCTGATGAAGCGCGCGCACAACCCGTTCCGCGCCATGCGTCTGGCGCGCAACCTGATGATTCGCATTAACCAGCCGGTGAACCTGCATCAACTTCAGCTGCGTCCAAACGCCAGTATTGGCCTGGCGCTGCATGATGACAGTGTCGTCAGTGCCAGCGAGCAACTCGACCGCGCGACCTCGGCAATGATGTCGGCGCGTCATCAGGGCAAAAACCAGATTCTGTTCTTTGATCCGGCGCTGACTGAGCGGGCGCAAAAACGCCTGACGCAGGAGCACGATATCCTGCAGGGGTTGCAGGATGGTCAATTTGCACTTTATCTGCAGCCGCAAATCAATATGCAAACCGGTGAGCTGGCGGGCGCGGAAGCGCTATTGCGTATGCGTATGCCGGATGGCAGCTATGGTTTGTCAGAAGAGTTTATCGCCAGCGCGGAAGAGATTGGGGTGATTTCCGCGATTGGGCGCTGGGTGTTTGAAGAAGCCTGCCGCATCCTTGCCGCGTGGCAGAATCTCGGCATCAATATTCCGCTGAGCGTCAATATATCGGCAGTTCAGTTGCGTGACCCCAGCATGGTGAGCCATTTGCAAGGCTTGCTGGAGCGCCATCGTATTGCACCCGGCAATTTCGTGCTGGAAATTACCGAAACCGCGCAGATTGGCGATGCCGAGCAAGCGATTTCGCTGCTGCGTTCACTGCAGCAAACCGGCGTGGCCGTGGCGCTGGATGATTTTGGCATGGGTTACTCCAATCTCAATTACCTGCATCAGTTTAAAGCGCTGCCGGTGAACAAGCTGAAGATGGACCGCAGTTTTGTCGCGGCGCTACCGGATGATGACACCATGGTGCGTATTGTCGCGGCGATTGCGGACATCATTCATCTGGATGTTATTGCTGAAGGCGTGGAAACCGATGAGCAGCGAGACTGGCTGCTGGCACGCGGAATTACGATAGGGCAAGGCTACTTATACGCTGAAGCGCTCCCTCTTAACGTCTTCAACCAACGCTGGCTTGACAGCTCGTCACATCCTGAATAATCACATTGTTTATTGATTTTCCTCACGAAATTGCAGTCAGATAGTTTGCTGAAGCGTTTCAGTTCATAGTTAGAGTTTTGTAACTTTTGTAAGGAATGTAAGGGTATATTAATCCTGTTATCGGAGTGTTATTTTCCCGCAATCGGTAAGGTTTTTCGCTTCCAGGCGGCTTGCCGCATGCGTTCTCCATAATAACGGCGGTGAATTCCGTCTATACCTGGACACCTGTTATGAAACTGTTCAAAAGCCTCTACTTTCAGGTGCTGGTTGCCATCGGCATCGGCGTTCTGTTGGGCCATTACTATCCTGAGTTAGGCGCGCAAATGAAGCCGCTTGGCGATGGTTTCGTTAAGCTGATCAAGATGATCATCGCCCCCGTGATTTTCTGTACGGTGGTGACCGGTATTGCCGGCATGGAGAGCATGAAAGCAGTTGGACGGACTGGCGCAGTCGCGCTGCTCTATTTTGAGATTGTCAGCACCATCGCGCTGATTATTGGCCTGGTGGTGGTTAACGTGGTGCAGCCGGGTGCGGGCATGAACGTTGATCCCGCGACGTTGGATGCCAAAGCCGTGGCGGTTTACGCCCAACAGGCGCAAGAACAGGGTGTTGTTGCCTTCCTGCTTGATATTATCCCGGGTAGCGTGATTGGCGCCTTTGCCAGCGGCAATATCCTGCAGGTGCTGCTGTTCGCAATTCTGTTTGGTTTTGCCCTGCATCGACTGGGTAACGCCGGTACCGTGATGTTCAACGTCATTGAGAGCTTCTCGAAAGTGATCTTCGGCGTTATCAATATGATTATGCGTCTTGCGCCCATCGGTGCTTTCGGTGCCATGGCGTTTACCATCGGTAAATACGGCGTGGGCTCACTGGTGCAGCTCGGTCAGCTGATCATCTGCTTCTACATCACCTGCGTGCTGTTTGTGGTGGTGGTGTTAGGTTTGATTGCACGCTGGGCCGGCTTCAACATCTTCAAATTTGTTGCCTACATCAAAGAAGAGCTGCTGATCGTGCTGGGTACCTCTTCATCTGAATCTGCGCTGCCGCGTATGCTCGACAAGATGGAGAAGCTGGGTTGTAAGAAATCGGTGGTGGGTCTCGTTATTCCAACGGGTTACTCTTTTAACCTTGATGGCACCTCGATTTACCTGACCATGGCGGCGGTATTCATTGCCCAGGCCACCAATGCGCACATGGATATCTTCCACCAGATCACGTTGTTAGTGGTGTTGCTGCTCTCCTCAAAAGGCGCAGCGGGCGTGACCGGCAGTGGCTTTATCGTGCTGGCGGCCACCTTGTCTGCAGTCGGACATTTACCGGTAGCAGGTCTGGCGCTGATTCTGGGTATCGACCGCTTTATGTCTGAAGCGCGTGCATTGACCAACCTGGTGGGTAACGGTGTGGCGACGGTTGTCGTGGCGAAGTGGGTCGGTCAGCTGGATGAGAAGCAGATGAAAGCGACGCTTTCTTCAGCGAAAAAGGTCAATAACGCCTCACAAACCAGCGTCTGATCGCCTATTTGCGTTAATTTCCCGAGAAATGCCCGCTGTCGCTTGCCCTGACAGCGGGCATTTGCATAATAAACCCCATTGATTTTTTTCCCGATTTTTTACCTCGTTGCGCGACATCCTGACCTTCCTGTGGTCAAAGAGTCTGTTCTTCATTAAACGTGGCGGCTAATCGCCGCGCCGGTCACCAAAGATGTGACCGCAAATGTCGCGATAACGAGCGTTGATCTGTTTATGTAGGGGTTCACATGCAGGGCACCAGAATTCGACTTTTGGTTGGCGGATTAATCCTTGCGGCATCCGGCTTTGGCGCGCACGCCGAGACACTCCAGCCCGATCCCGCGTGGCAGGAAGGCAAACTGGACAATGGTTTTAGCTGGCAGTTACTCACCACGCCACAACGTCCAAGCGATCGCATTGAATTACGTCTGATTGTTAACACCGGTTCACTGGTGGAGAGCGCTCAGCAAACCGGTTTCAGCCATCTGATACCGCGTCTGGCAATGGTGCACAACACCGCGCTGGATACCAATCAGCAGCGTGCACTGTGGCAGCAAGCCATGGATCCGCAACGCCCGTTGCCGCCAGCGATCTCGTCGTACGATTACACCCAATACAACCTGAGCTTGCCTAACAACCGCCCGGAGCTGCTGAAAGAAGCGCTGAACTGGCTGGCGGCAACCGCAGGGAAAATGACCATCAATGAGCAGGTGGTATCAACCGCGCTGACCGCGACCGATCCTATCGCCACCTGGCCGCCAAATACCCAGGATGTCTGGTGGCGTTACCGTCTCAAGGGTTCCGCGATGCTGGCGCACGATCCGGGCGAACAGCCGCGCGCGCCGGTCGATATTGCACAGCTCAACAGCTTCTATCAGCAGTGGTACACGCCGGATGGCATGACACTGTATGTGGTGGGCAACGTTGACAGCCGCAGCATGGCAGAACAAATCAACAAAACCTTCTCCGTGCTGAAGGGTAAACGGGTGGCGCCTGCAGCGCTGCCTACGTTGTCTCCTTTGCCACATCAGCCCGTCAACCTGGTCAATGGCGGGATGAGTCAGGATCGCCTGTCGCTGGTGTGGGATGCGCCGTGGCAACCGATTCGTGACTCGCAAAACTTACAGCACTATTGGCAGAGTGATTTGGCGCGTGAAGCGCTGTTCTGGCATGTGCAACGCGCACTGGCGAACAGCAAAGCACAGAGCGTGCAGGTGGGCTTTGATTGCCGCGTGCTTTACCAGCGTGCGCAGTGCTCCATCAACATGGACAGCCCGAACGCATCGCTGGCACAGAACATGAACCAGGTGGCGAAAGAACTGGCGGCAGTGCGAGATAAAGGTTTACCGCAGGATGAGTTCGATGCGCTGATGGCGCAGAAGCTGCTGGAACTGAATAAGCTGTTCGCCACCTATGCGCGCACGGATACCGATATCTTGATGGGGCAGCGTCTACGCTCGCAGCAGAACGCGGTGGTGGATATCGCGCCGGAGCAGTATCAAAAGCTGCGTCAGGCGTTTCTCAGTGGGTTGACACGTGACCAGCTGAATCAGGAATTGCGCCAGCAGCTGACGCAGGAACTGACGATGGTGCTGATTCAACCACAAGGTGAAGCTGAGACCAACGTGAAGATGCTGCAGGACGGCTGGGATAAAGTGATGAAGGTACCGGATGCTCCTGCAGCACCGGCGGCTTCTGATGAAGCTAAACCGGAAAGTAACGGCAGCGCGAGCGCGACAGACCCGGCGCAACCATCGTCATGACACAGGGCTTATGATTCATGACCCTGGTATCAAGTCTTATGATTCATGGCACATGGCAAGTGGCATATGAGATCTCCAAAATAATTTGAGTTGCAGCAAGGCGGCAAGTGGATAAGTCCCCCGGAGCTTACGTCAGTAAGTGACTGGGGCGCATCCACGCAGCCAACGCAGCTGCAGCTCAAAGTATGAAGGAGATCACTTGGCGCGTAGCCATTCGGTGACGAGCATCGGCCAACTGGCGAGGGGCAGATCGGCGACGCCGCGAATGCCAAATCCATGGCCGCCTTTCTGATAAAAGTGAATTTCCACCGGCACCTTGTGTTCACGCAGGGCGCTGAAAAACACCATGCTGTTGTTCACCGAGACCGCTTCATCATCGGTAGCGTGAATCAGCAGCGTTGGCGGTGTCTGCGCATGCACACGCGTTTCCATTGAATACGCATCAATCAACCTCTGATCCGGCCATGCGCCGAGCAGGCGAGTGCGCGAACTTTCGTGTGCCAAACCCTCGCGCATGCTGATCACCGGGTAGAGTAGCACCATGGCATCCGGGCGCGGCGAGAAGCTGTCGGCCTGATCCTGCACCGGATAAATTTTCTCACCAAAGCGCGTCCCCAGACTGGCAGCCACATGCCCACCCGCTGAGAAGCCCATCATCACAATATATTTACCGTTCATGCCGCGCTGCGCACGATCGCGCAACACGCGCACCGCACGTTGTGCATCGGCCAGCGGGGCATCGGGGCCTTCGTGATGGCCATCGTAGGGCAGGCGATAAGTCATCACTGCCAGCGTATAACCCATCGATGTGAAGAACGTGGCGAGGGCACTGCCTTCACGGTCAATCAGCACTCGCTGATAGCCGCCGCCGGGCGCGACCAGCAGCGTAATGCCGTTGGAGGTTTCCGGGTGCCAGATCGCCATTTCAGGGCAACGCACGCCGGTCGCGGCGCGGTCATAGGGTTCGTACTCTTTAGCGAGATCGACGATTTGCGGCTGAGCGCGCGAATCACTCGCGCCTGGCGCATCACCGTGTGGCCAGATATTAATGATTTCTGTGTGCATAAATCAGTCCTGAGCGAGTCGTGTTGTCATTATTTTGTTCGCGGCCGGATAAACAGCGTCCTGCTGTTATTGATTAAAACATGGTCTGTTTTCGCGCTGGCGTCCAGCCGAAAACCCACCATTTCTGCAGTTTCGGACTATGCCTGGCGGCCCGATTTCTGTCCGTAATCTATTGAATTTAAATTGATATGATAAGAGTTGCTAAACTGGCGTGGGCGGATATGAGCCAAAGATGCATCGCTGGCGAGGTTAGTCAAAATTCGCAGTGTAATGTCGGGGTTTAAGACAAATTATCCTGTGCATTGCGTAAGTCGTGATTATCAAATCAACAGCGGCAAAGTGAACGCCTGGCGCCAACAGATATCCCGCGGCGCCAGGCGTTGTGCCTGAAATAGCGCCGCTGGAAAATGCTGTCAGGAGGGTTACTGCGGCATAGCGCTTAAAGGGATAATGGCTCCACGATGTTGGATCACCGTGCTGGCGGTGAGATGACCGCGCGCGGCCGCATCTTCTGCACTCCCTCCGGCTAAACGCACGGCCAGATAACCGGCGCTGAAAGAGTCGCCTGCGGCCGTGGTGTCGATCACCTTCTCTTTAGCCAGCTTGATGGCGGGCACTTCACGCAGCGGCTCATCGCCTATCGCCACTAAACAGGAATCGGCACCGCGTTTGATGGCAATCTCCTGCACACCGGCTTCGCGCGTGCGTGCAATCACTGCATCCAGCGGCTGCTCACCCCACAGCAGGTGCTCATCATCCAGCGTCAGGAAGGCGATATCGGTATGATGCAGCATCTCGGCATAAGCCTGTTGCGCGCTAGATTTGTCTGCCCACAGACGTGGACGGTAATTGTTATCGAAAATGACCTTGCCACCGTTCTGGCGACAGGTGCTGAGCAGTGCCATCAGCTTCTCTCGGCTGGTCGCCGGCAGAATCGCCAGGCTTATACCGCTGAGATAGAGGTAATCGTAGTGGGCCAGCTGGGCGCAAATCGCGTCAGACTCTGGGCCATCCAGCCAGAAGCGTGCAGCGGCATCATTGCGCCAATACCAGAAGGTGCGCTCGCCGTGTTCGTCGGTTTCAATGAAGTAGAGGCCCGGCATTTTATTGTCGAGGCGCTGAATGAGCTGGGTGTGAACCTGCTCCTGCTGCCAGGCAGCGATCATCTGGTCACTGAAACTGTCGGTGCCCAGCGCGGTGACATAGTCCACCCGAAGTTGCTGGCTATCTGACTGGCGTGCCAGATAAACCGCTGTGTTTAGCGTGTCACCGCCAAAGCCACGTTTGATGTTCTCACCTTTTTCGGATAGCTCAATCATGCATTCGCCAATGATGGCAATGTTCTTCTGCGTCATGGTCTTCGGCCTGTAGTGAATTCTGCCCTCGAGTCTCGCGTCTGGTATGGCAGCTGTCAATGGTTTTTAAAACGATGTTTTAATTTAACTTAAGGTGCCTGAACCCTCTCTCTACGGCGATTTAACGGACAAAGCGCCGCTTGTTTTGCCGATTAAGCCTGAAACGCGCTGATACACTCAACTGCTCGTGAGGTGGCTGAGACCAATAAAGTTATCGTGTTACTCGCCGATACTTGCCGCTGAGAAACAATTTGCAGGCACCCACCACCTACCAGGAAAAAACCATGGTGATGAACAATTTAAGTCATCGGCTGCCTATTTCAATTGAACTGGAGCAACAACAGGAAACGCGTTTCTTCTGGCAGCAGTGCCAACGATTCTATACTTTCCAGCCGATTTACCAGGTCTCCGGCCGTTTACTGGCTATTGAATTACTGACTGCGGTGACACACCCCTCCGCACCAGAGAAAAGGTTGTCGCCCGAAACCTATTTTGATGCGCTGACTATCGCGCAGCGCCTTGATGTCGTCGAGGAACAGCTTGAGCTGTTATTACAGTGGTCACACTTTTTCAGCCAGCGTCAGCTGGTGGCCTCGGTGAATATTGATGGTCCGACGCTGTTATCCATTGAGCAGCATGACAATATCCGCCAGTTGATTACGCAGCTCCCCTGGGTGCGTTTTGAACTCACGGAGCACCATGCATTGCCGCAGGAAGAGATGGTAGCGAAGATGCCTGAACTGGGGCCGCTGTGGCTCGATGACTTTGGATCAGGCATGGCAAACTTCTCTGCGCTGACTGAGCTGCGCTATGACTACATTAAACTGTCGCGCGAACTGTTCATGCTGCTGCGCTCTACCGATGAAGGTCGCTCGCTGTTCTCCATGCTGCTGGCGTTGATCAATCGCTATTGCAACGGCGTTATTGTTGAAGGCGTGGAGACCGAAGAGGAGTGGCAGCAGGTGCGTAATTCGCCTGCCATGGCGGCACAAGGCTATTTCTTCTCGCGCCCTGTTCCCTTCAGCACGCTGGAATCCCTGGCGCTCGAGCTTCCCTGATCCCGATCCGCAACGTCTCGACTACAGTTATGTGAGACGTTGAGGGCAAGGAGGAAGCAGAATGTCACGTACGGGAAAAGTCCTGAGTTGGGTGTTCGGGATTTTATTGTTGTTGGTTGTGGTGGTGGTGGTGATTATCGCCACGTTTGACTGGAACCGCCTGAAGCCAACCATCAACCAAAAAGTCTCCACTGAGTTAAACCGGCCGTTCGCCATTCGTGGCGATCTGGGTGTTGCCTGGGTGCGCAATCGCGAAGAACCCGGTTGGCGCAGTTGGGTGCCCTGGCCGCAGGTGCATGCCGATGACATTATGCTGGGCAATCCGCCGAATATTCCCGATGTCACCATGGTGCATTTGCAGCGCGTTGAAGCCACGCTTGCGCCGCTGGCGCTCCTGCATAAACAGGTTTATCTGCCATGGATTAAAATGCAGCTGCCCGATGCGCGGCTGGTGCAGACGGCGGATAAAAAGAATAACTGGACCTTCAACTTAGCCAGCAGCGAGAACAGCGATGCCAATGCGCCGCCTTCTGCCTGGTCTTTCCGCCTTGATAATATCCTGTTCGATAAAGGCCAGATTCGTTATCGCGATGCCATTAATAAGGCCGATGTAACCGTCACCCTTAATCCACTGGGCAAACCGGTGCCTTACGCGCAGGTAGCGGGCGGTAACGACCAGCAGAAAGGCGCGGGCGATTTTGTCTTTGGCTGGCAGGCGGATGGAACCTACAACAATCAGAAACTGACTGGCGACGGTAAGATCGGCGGCATGCTCTCGTTGCGCAGCAAAACCACACCGTTCCCACTGCAGGTGGATGTGCGCAACGGCACCACGCGCGTGCGCGTTGACGGGACGTTGCAGGATCCTTTAAATCTCGGCGGGCTGGATGTGCGTCTGCGCTTTGCTGGCGATACGCTGGCGAATCTGTACGGTTTAACTGGCGTGCTGCTGCCTGATACGCCGCCGTACGAAACTGACGGCCATTTGATCGCGCGCTTCAATGAAGAGAAAGGGCCGCTGTTCCGCTACGAAAACTTCAATGGTCATATTGGCGATAGCGATATTCATGGTTCGCTGGCTTATCACCAGGTGAAACCGCGCCCAACGTTGACCGGAGAATTAACCTCGAACCAGTTGCGCATGGCGGATTTAGGCCCGTTGATTGGTGTGAATTCGGGCAAGGGCAGTGAGAAAACCCAGCAGGCTAAAGCCCAGCGTGGTGACGCTTCGACTCAACCGGCCGATCGCGTGCTGCCGCATGACAAGTTTGATACCAAAAGCTGGGACGTGATGGATGCGGATGTGAAATTCAGCGGAAAACGCATCGAACACAGTAGCAAGCTGCCGCTGAGCGACCTTTATACCCATCTGCAGTTGAAAAACGGTGACTTGCTGCTCGATCCGCTGCGCTTCGGCATGGCGGGCGGCAGTATCAACTCCACCATTCATCTGGAAGGGGATAAAAGCCCGATGCGCGGTCGCGCGGATTTGCATGCGCGTAAGCTGCAACTGCGTCAACTGTTCCCGAATGTCACGGCGATGCAGCGCAGCCTGGGTCAGTTAAACGGCGATGCCAGCCTGAGCGGTACCGGCAACTCGGTAGCGGATATTCTGGGGACCAGCAACGGTGAACTGAAACTGCTGATGAATGATGGATTGATCAGCCGTAGTCTGATGGAAATTGCCGGCCTGAATGTCGGTAACTATGTGGTCGGCAAACTGTTTGGCGATGATGAGGTGCGCATCAACTGTGCCGCCACCGACCTCAATATTCGTCAGGGGCTCGCCACGCCGAAAGTGTTTGTACTGGATACGGAGAATGCGGTGATTAATGTCACCGGCAACGTTAACTTTGCCAATGAAGGGCTGGATTTATCTATTAATCCAGAGAGCAAAGGCATTCGTATCATCACCTTGCGTTCGCCGCTGTATGTGCGTGGCACGTTCAAAAATCCGGATGCCGGAGTGAAAGCCGGGCCGCTGATCGCACGTGGCGCCGCCGCAGTAGCGCTGGGCGCGGTGGTGGCACCGGCCGCAGCACTGCTGGCACTGATTTCACCCAGTGATACTGATGCCAATCAGTGCAGTAATGTGCTGCAGCAGATGAAAAGTAAAAAGTGATCAGTTACGCCACAGCACTTTGATGATGTGATACCCAAAGGCGGTTTTCACCGGCCCGTAAGGCTGCAGCAGCGGGCAGGAGAACACCGCCTTATCAAAGTCGGGCACCATCTGGCCTTTGCGGAATTCGCCCAGATCGCCACCGTTACGCCCTGATGGGCAGGTGGAGTGTTTTTTTGCCAGCTGCTGGAAGTTTGCGCCCTTTTCCAGCTGGGCCAGCAGGGATTTGGCCTGCGCTTCATCCTTGACGAGGATGTGCAAAGCTGCCGCGGTTTTCGCCATGTTGGTGTCTCTGTATGTATGTATAATGTTCGGCGCATTATATCCCCGTCCTACTTCAAATTGCAGGTGCGTTGGCTGCGTATGCTTGATACGGTGACTGATTGAGTCAGTTTCCGGGAGTCGCTCACCTGTCCATATTCCTGCCATGCGAAATCGTCAGGGGATCTCCTTTTCATTAGTTGAGTGATATTCCGTTATGCGTTTAAACCCCGGCCAACAACGTGCTGTCGAATTTGTCACCGGTCCCTGCCTGGTGCTGGCCGGTGCAGGCTCGGGTAAGACCCGCGTCATCACCAATAAAATCGCCCACCTGATCCGCGAATGTGGCTATCAGGCGCGCCATATCGCTGCAGTCACCTTCACCAATAAAGCCTCGCGCGAGATGAAAGAGCGTGTCGCGCAAACGCTCGGACGCAAAGAGGCGCGAGGCCTGATGATATCCACCTTCCACACATTGGGACTGGAGATCATTAAACGTGAATACAAAGCGTTAGGAATGAAAGCGAGCTTCTCATTGTTCGACGACCAGGATCAGCTGGCGCTGTTGAAAGACCTCACGAAACAGTGGCTGGAGGAAGACAAGACGCTGTTGCAGCAGCTGATTTCCACCATTTCCAACTGGAAGAATGATCTGGTCGATCCGCAGGGTGCGGCTGGCCTGGCCAAATCCCAGCGCGACCAGATTTTTGCCCACTGCTATCAGCTGTATGACCAGCATCTGAAATCCTGCAACGTACTGGACTTCGACGATTTGATTGCGCTGCCGACGCTGTTGCTGCAACGCAATCAGGAAGTGCGCGAGCGTTGGCAGCAGCGTATTCGCTATTTATTGGTGGATGAGTATCAGGACACCAACACCAGCCAGTATGAGCTGGTGAAACTGCTGGTGGGCGCGCGGGCGCGTTTCACCGTGGTAGGCGACGATGACCAGTCAATTTACTCCTGGCGTGGCGCGCGACCGCAAAACCTGGTGTTGCTGAAAGAGGACTTTCCGGCGCTGGAAGTGGTGAAACTGGAGCAGAACTATCGCTCAACCCAGCGCATTTTGAAGTCAGCTAACATCCTGATTGCCAATAATCCGCATGTGTTTGAGAAGCGCCTGTTCTCCGAGCTGGGCGAGGGCAGCGAGCTGAAGGTGCTGAGTGCCAACAATGAAGATCATGAGGCCGAGAGGGTGGCCGGTGAGTTAATTGCCCACCACTTCGTCAACAAAACCGCCTACAAAGATTATGCGATTCTCTATCGCGGCAACCACCAGTCGCGCGTCTTTGAAAAGCAGCTGATGCAAAACCGCATCCCCTATCGTATTTCTGGCGGCACCTCGTTTTTCTCGCGCCCGGAAATCAAAGATTTGCTGGCCTATCTGCGCGTGCTGACCAATCAGGAAGATGACAGTGCCTTCCTGCGTATCGTCAATACTCCGCGCCGTGAGATTGGCCCCGCCACGCTGCAGAAGCTGGGTGAATGGGCCAACCTGCGCAATAAAAGTCTGTTCAATGCCAGCTTCGATATGGGACTGGAACAGACGCTGAGCGGACGCGGACTGGAGCATCTGCAGCGTTTTACTCAATGGCTGAATGAGATTATCCAGCTGACAGAACGCGAACCGGTGAATGCGGTACGCGATCTGATTCGCGGTGTCGATTATGAAAGCTGGTTGTTTGAGACCTCGCCTAGCCCCAAAGCCGCCGAGATGCGCATGAAAAACGTCAACACGCTGTTCCAGTGGATGACGGAGATGCTGGAGGGCGATGAGCTGAATGAGCCGATGACGTTGGCGCAGGTGGTGACGCGCTTCACGCTGCGCGACATGATGGAACGCGGTGAGAGCGATGAGGAGAGCGATCAGGTACAGCTGATGACCTTGCACGCCTCCAAAGGGTTGGAGTTCCCGTATGTTTATCTGGTCGGTATGGAAGAGGGGTTGTTACCGCATCAGAGCAGCATTGATGAGAACAACATCGAAGAGGAACGCCGTCTGGCCTATGTGGGCATTACCCGCGCGCAAAAAGAGCTGACCTTTACCTTGTGCCGTGAACGTCGTCAGTATGGCGAACTGGTCCGCCCGGAACCGAGCCGCTTCCTGATGGAGCTACCTCAGGATGATGTGGTGTGGGAGCGCGAGAAAAAAGTGATCAGCGCCGAGGAGCGGGTGAAAACCGGGCAGACGCGCGTCGCGGGTTTACGTGCGATGCTGGAGAATGCGAAGAAGGGGTAAATCCCCCGCCGTTCGTTCAGGCCAGGCCTCTGGCGAGAACCGTGGCGAGCGAAGCGGAGGCAAGGCGAGAAGTTCCCGGCAAAGCGGCGTGTACAGGCCGTAAATGAGCATTTGACGGGAGCTTTTCAACGCAGCATCAGCAAGCGCAGCAGGTTTGATCAAGAGATAGTCAGCAACCAGTGCACATAAGACTGGTAATGACTCTCTTGCTCCAGCAACTCGGCACGCAGCGGATGCGCGTCCAGCCAGCCTGCGGGGAGTGTCAGGTGCAGCGCATCATCATCCGCCTGTAAACGTACCGCAGGCAGCGTGTCATCACGACGTCGGCTAGAGAAGATAAGCGCCAGACGCAGTAAACGACTTAAGCGTTCCGCCATACGTGGTGGCACAGCGTTCTGCTGCGTCAGTAAAGCGAGATCGATACTGCCACTCTGATTCTGCAGCAGGCAGGCGAGCATTTTTTTCTGTGCAGGCGTAAAGCCGGGAAGATCGAGATGGCGAATCAGGTAAGCGGCGTGCTGCGGTGCCTGGCGGAAATCAACGCTCAGGCCAATTTCGTGAATCGAACAGGCGCTCAGTAGCAGATCGCGACATCGGTTATCCAGCTTCCAGGCCGTGCTCACCTGGCGGAAAAAGCTTTCAGCCAGCTGACGCACGCGGCTTGCCTGCTCCACATCGATAGAGAAGCGGCGCTGGACGTTTTGCAACGTGCGGCTGCGAATGTCGCGGTCAATCGGCAGATGCAGCATGCCGTACACCAACCCCTCACGCAGTGCGCCACCGGCCAGCGTCATGCTGTCGATGCTAAGTTCATGGAAGATAGCGATCAGAATCGACAGGCCGCTGGGAAACACCAGCGCGCGCTCGAGTGTCAATCCTTCGATTTCCAGCTCTTCCAGCTTGCCGCACTGAATCGCACGCTGTTTTAGCTGCTGCAGCTTGCTCAGGGTGATGCGTTCATCCATGCCCTGTGCAACCATAATTTCCTGCAATGCCTGCACGGTGCCTGAAGCGCCGACGCAGATCTGCCAGCCTTTTTCGCGCAGTGCAGCCGCGACCGGACGAATCATGTCGCGGGCCGCTAATTCAGCCTGCTCGAAATTTTCTTTCGCCAGGTGACGATCGCCAAAGTAGCGTTCCAGCCAGGTGACGCAACCCATCGACAAACTAAACAACGTGGTCGCGTGCGAACCCTCGCCGGTGACCAGCTCGGTGCTGCCGCCGCCGATATCCACCACCAGGCGCTGATCGGAACCCCCAGTGGTATGAGCAACACCTTGATAAATCAGGCGTGCTTCTTCCTCGCCGCTGATGACATTCACCGGGCAGCCAAGGATTTCTTCAGCGTGAGTCAGGAAGTCCTGGGCATTTTCAGCAATACGCAGCGTAGCCGTGGCGACCACGCGGATTTGCTCGGGGGGGATATCTTGCAGCTGTTCAGAGAAGAGCTTCAGACATTGCCAGCCACGCTGCATCGCCTCGGCGGAGAGGTGATTGGCTTTGTCCAGACCGGCAGCCAGACGCACTTTGCGCTTTATACGCGCAATGGTCTGAATACTGCCGGACACTTCGCGCACCACCAACATATGAAAGCTGTTAGAGCCTAAATCAATCGCAGCATAAAGTGACGATGCACTCAGCATGGTGTGCTTAACTCGAACGTTTACGGTTGTTATTGCGCGGCGCACCGCTACGACGGTTGCTGTTGTTCCCGCCACGGCGTGGGCCGTTTCCAGAACGGCTGCGCTGCAGACGTTTCGGCGGAGGCAGCTCACTCATCAGTGCTTCGCTGCTGTACTTACTCACCGGAATACCGTGACCAATGTACTCTTCAATCGCTGGCAGGTTGAGTGCGTACTCTTCGCACGCCAGGCTGATGGAGTGTCCGCTGGCACCCGCGCGGCCGGTACGACCGATGCGATGCACGTAGTCTTCACGGTCGTCAGGCAGATCGTAGTTGAACACGTGGGTCACGGCAGGAATGTGCAGACCTCGCGCTGCAACGTCGGTCGCGACCAGAATATCCACATCACCTTTGGTGAAGTCATCCAGAATACGCAGACGTTTTTTCTGTGCCACATCGCCCGTCAGCAGACCTACACGGTGACCGTCCGCGGCCAGATGGCCCCAGATATCTTCACAGCGGTGTTTGGTGTTGGCGAAGATGATGGCGCGGTCGGGCCACTCTTCTTCGATCAAGGTTTGCAGCAGACGCATCTTCTCTTCATTCGAAGGGTAGAAAAGTTCTTCTTTGATGCGATGGCCGGTTTTCTGCTCCGGTTCCACTTCCACGTATTCAGCGTTGTTCATATGTTCAAACGCCAGTTCACGTACGCGGTAAGAGAGGGTAGCCGAGAACAACATGCTCAGACGCTGGGTGGCCGGCGGCATGCGGCGGAACAACCAACGGATATCTTTAATAAAGCCAAGATCGAACATGCGATCGGCTTCATCCAGAACCACGACCTGAATGGCGCCGAGGTTGATGTGATTTTGTTTCGCATAGTCGATGAGGCGACCGGTGGTGCCCACCAGGATATCGACGCCATCGGCCAACACTTTCAGCTGTTTGTCGTAGCCGTCACCGCCATAAGCCAGACCCAGTTTCAGACCCGTGACTTTCGACAGCGGCTCTGCATCGGCATGGATCTGCACAGCAAGTTCACGCGTCGGGGCCATGATCAGCGCACGTGGCTGATTAATCTGGCGGCCTTCAGCGGCTGGATGAGAAAGAAGATGATGAAACGTTGACGTCAGGAACGCCATCGTTTTGCCGGTACCGGTTTGCGCCTGACCCGCAACATCACGCCCTGAAAGCGCAAAAGGCAGTGCCAACGCCTGAATAGGCGTGCAGTTAGAAAAGCCTTTGGTATCAAGGGCTTCAACCACCTGTGGGTGCAGGGCGAAGTCGGAAAACTTCTGTTCAGTTAAGTGTGTTTTGCTCATAGTGTGGTAGAATATCAGCTTACTAGCGCTTTACGAAAGCGTATCCGATGAAATAAAGTCAACCTACGTTGGTATATTTTACGCCAATTCGCCAGGCACAATCTTTGGAGTTAAACATGAGCAGCGATAAAATCGTTCACTTGACCGATGACAGTTTCGACACTGACGTGCTGAAAGCCGACGGTGTCACTCTGGTAGATTTCTGGGCTGAATGGTGTGGTCCTTGCAAAATGATCGCCCCAATTCTCGACGAAGTCGCAGAAGAGTACGACGGTAAGCTTACCATCGCCAAGTTGAACATTGATGACAACCCGGGCACTGCGCCTAAATATGGCATTCGTGGTATCCCGACACTGCTGCTGTTCAAGAACGGTGAAGTGGCTGCGACCAAAGTAGGCGCCTTGTCTAAAGGTCAGCTGAAAGAGTTCCTGAACGCTAACCTGGCCTAAGCCCGGCGCGGTGTTGTTCCGCAGTGGTGAATTTTTTCGCCACTGCTGGACGTCTCCATTCAGGCGTGTTAAGTTGACCTCACTGCATTACGCACTTACCTTGTAGTTTGCATCTAAAGTTTTCCCTTGTCAGACCCTGCTCGCATTGAACGTTATCGTGGTTTGGCAATCTGATGACTAGCACATTCGGCATCACCTTTCGACCATCTCTTCGTTTCCTATCGCCACATCAGACGATAATCGTCGAGCAGAGTTGAAAAAGAGCCATTAACGGCATGGAATTTTTGCCATACCACCCACGACAATCATTTCGAGAATTACCCCGAGTTTAAGAACCCTCACTATGAATCTTACCGAATTAAAGAACACGCCGGTTTCTGAGCTGATTACCCTCGGCGAAAATATGGGTCTGGAAAACCAGGCACGTATGCGTAAACAGGATATTATTTTCTCTATCCTTAAACAGCATGCGAAAAGTGGCGAAGACATCTTTGGTGATGGTGTGCTGGAGATATTGCAGGACGGATTTGGTTTCCTCCGCTCTGGAGACAGCTCCTACCTCGCCGGTCCCGATGATATCTACGTTTCTCCCAGCCAAATCCGCCGCTTCAACCTCCGCACTGGTGACACCATTTCTGGTAAAATTCGCCCGCCAAAAGAGGGTGAACGTTACTTTGCGCTGTTGAAAGTTAACGAAGTTAACTACGACAAGCCGGAAAACGCGCGTAATAAGATTCTGTTCGAAAACCTCACGCCACTGCACGCAAACAATCGTCTGCGTATGGAGCGCGGTAATGGCTCAACCGAAGATTTGACCGCTCGCGTACTGGATCTGGCATCGCCGATTGGTCGCGGTCAGCGTGGTCTGATCGTGGCACCACCGAAAGCCGGTAAAACCATGCTGCTGCAGAACATCGCACAGAGCATTGCGTACAACTATCCGGATTGCGTGCTGATGGTGCTGCTGATTGACGAGCGTCCGGAAGAAGTGACCGAGATGCAGCGTCTGGTGAAAGGCGAAGTCATCGCATCCACCTTCGACGAACCGGCTTCACGCCACGTTCAGGTCGCTGAGATGGTGATCGAGAAGGCTAAGCGCCTGGTCGAGCACAAGAAAGACGTTATTATCCTGCTTGACTCCATCACTCGTCTGGCGCGTGCTTACAACACCGTGGTACCGGCTTCCGGTAAAGTATTGACCGGTGGTGTGGACGCCAACGCCCTGCATCGTCCGAAGCGTTTCTTCGGTGCAGCACGTAACGTGGAAGAGGGCGGCAGCCTGACCATCATCGCAACTGCGCTGGTTGATACCGGTTCGAAGATGGACGAAGTGATTTACGAAGAATTTAAAGGTACAGGTAACATGGAACTGCACCTGTCGCGTAAAATTGCTGAAAAACGCGTATTCCCAGCGATCGATTACAACCGCTCCGGTACCCGTAAAGAAGAACTCCTCACCACGCAGGAAGAGCTGCAGAAAATGTGGATCCTGCGCAAAATCATCCATCCAATGGGTGAAATTGATGCGATGGAGTTCCTCATCAATAAGCTGGCGATGACCAAAACCAACGACGAATTCTTCGATATGATGAAGCGTTCGTAAGTTGGCGAAATTGAATCGCTAAGCGAAGCGATTCTTTAGCACAATTTGCCAGGATTTATTGCTAACGCCACGTCTTAACGTGGCGTTTTTCATTTATGGGCATTAGGATTAGCCCAGTCAGGAAGCATTATAATGATTGTGCCAGATGGGTGCTGCTTTTTTCAGCAGGCAGTCTATTCTGAAGCAGAATTCGGACTAAGGATATACGGCAATGGCAAGAATCTTGCTTATTGTTGTCGATGATTTTAGCTGAGAGCGTTAATGTGAATTTACTCACTATGAGTACTGAGCTTGGTTTTGTTTTTCTGTTTACTTTAGTGTTCCTATTTTTTGCCCGTAAAGCCGCTAAAAAAATTGGGCTGGTTGACACACCTAATTTAAGAAAACGACACCATGGCGCCATTCCGTTAGTGGGTGGAATCTCCGTATATGCGGGGATCTGCTTTGCTTTCGCTATTTCAGATTATTATTTGCCTCACGCGGCACTTTTCCTCTGCTGCGCAGGGGTGCTGGTGCTGGTGGGTGCACTGGACGATCGGTTCGATATCAGCGTTAAAATCCGCGCATTAGTACAAGCGGCGGTGGCCATCGTGATGATGGTCGGCGCAAAACTGTATCTGCTGAGCCTCGGATTTATCATTGGTCCGGTGGAATTGGTTGTTGGGCCATTTGGCTACGTACTTACACTGTTCGCCGTTTGGGCGGCCATTAACGCCTTTAACATGGTGGATGGTATCGATGGCTTACTGGGTGGATTGGCCAGTGTGACCTTCGCCGCCATGGGCATCATCCTCTATTTCGACGGTCAGACCAGCCTCGCTATGTGGTGTTTTGCCATGATTGCCGCCACCATCCCCTACATTTTGCTTAACCTGGGTCTGATTGGTCGCCGCTACAAGGTCTTTATGGGCGATGCCGGCAGCACCATGATTGGCTTCACCATTATCTGGATCCTGCTGGAAACCACCCAAGGTTTGAGCCATCCGATTACGCCGGTCACGGCACTCTGGCTGATCGCCATTCCGCTGATGGACATGGTGGCGATTATGTATCGCCGCCTGCGGAAGGGGATGAGTCCGTTCTCTGCTGACCGCCAGCATATTCACCATTTGATCATGCGTGCCGGCTTCACCTCCCGCCAGGCCTTTGTACTGATCACCGTGGCTGCTGCGCTTTTAGCCGGTATCGGCGTGCTGGGCGAGTACCTTGCTTTCATCCCCGAGTGGGTGATGCTGGTGTTATTTCTGATGGCTTTTTTCCTTTACGGCTACTGCCTGAAACACGCGTGGCGTGTGGCGCGCAAAATCCGTCGCATTAAACGCCGCTGGCAAGGCAGTGGCGAAGATAAAAAATAAGTTACCCCAATCAGTACCCTGATAAGGACTTTTGTTATGACCTCTGTCGTTGTGGAGAACGAACTGGATGTGCGCGGCCTGGGCTGCACGCTTTGGCGCGGTAAGCGTTGGATTATCGGCTTTGCTTTGCTGTTTGCCTTACTGGCATGGCTCGCCTCGATGCTGATGAAACAGGCATGGAGCACCACCGCCGTTACCGATCGTCCCACGGTGAATATGCTGGGTGACTTCTTTGTACAGCAGCAATTCCTTAATAACCTTGATGTGCGTAACAACACGCTCAATCTCAACACGCCCGCACCCACCGTGATGGATGAGGTCTATCAGGAGTTCACCATGCAACTGGCCTCCTGGGACACGCGCCGTGATTTCTGGCAGCAGACCGATTATTTCAAAAGCCGCAAAAGTGGCAATACACACAACGATGCGGCTTTGCTGGACGATTTAATTACCAATATTCAGTTCACACCCGCGGATGCGGCGCATAACACACTGGATAACATAAAGCTGATTGCCGAAACCGCTGGCGACGCGAATAACCTGCTGCGCCAATATATCGCCTATGCCAGCGAGCGTGCCGCACGCCATCTGAATGCGGAACTAAAAGGCGCATGGCAGGCGCGCAGTGCGCAGCTGCTGGCTCAGGTTCATCGCCAGCAGGAAGTGGCACAAGCGGTGTTTGATCGCCAGCGCCAACGTATTGAACAAGCTTTAAAGGTGGCAAGCCAGCAGGGCATCCAGGAAAACCGTGCACCGGCCATCGGCGAAGCGCTACCTGACAGCGATCGCTTCCTGCTCGGGCAGCAAATGTTGCAGGCTCAGCTCGATACATTGCAGGCCAGCGGGCCCGCTTACGATTTGAGCTATGATCAGAACAGAGCGATGCTGGGCACGTTGCAGGCAGGCGCGCAATTGGATAAGCCATTCCAGACATATCGCTATCTGCGTACGCCTGAAGAGCCGGTGTCGCGCGACAGTCCGCGCCGAGTGTTTATGATGATCATGTGGGGCGTCATTGGCGCGCTGGTGGGTGCAGGTGTGGCGCTGGTGCGCCGTCCTCGTCCAACGTCACCAACGAGCCATTAAAGAGAAGCCACGTGAAAGTTCTGACCGTATTTGGCACGCGTCCTGAGGCGATCAAAATGGCCCCGCTGGTGCAGGCATTGGCGCAGGACCCGTCGTTTGAATCACGCCTGTGCGTGACCGCGCAACACCGTGAAATGCTTGATCAGGTGCTGAGGCTGTTCAAGCTGCAGCCCGATTACGATCTCAATATTATGCGCCCGGAGCAGGGGCTGACGGAGATCACCAGTCGCATTTTGCAAGGAATGAAAACGGTGCTCGCCGATTTCCAACCCGATGTGGTGCTGGTGCACGGCGATACCACCACCACCTTTGCCGCTAGCTTAGCCGCTTTTTATCATCAGATCCCTGTGGGGCACGTCGAAGCAGGATTGCGCACGGGCAACCTGATGTCGCCCTGGCCGGAAGAGGCTAACCGCACCTTAACTGGTCATCTGGCAAGCTACCATTTCACTCCAACCGAGAGTTCGCGGCAGAATCTGCTG
The DNA here is from genome assembly GCF_000963995.1 of Pantoea sp. SM3. NCBI lineage: Bacteria > Pseudomonadati > Pseudomonadota > Gammaproteobacteria > Enterobacterales > Erwiniaceae > Pantoea > Pantoea sp. SM3. The sequence continues at coordinate 10,825 of NZ_JZRD01000016.1, read as the reverse complement.
CGTGAAAATTTGCCGGATGACTGTATCGTCGTTACCGGCAATACGGTGATTGATGCGCTGCTATGGGTGCGCGATCGGGTGCTGGATGATGGCGACCTGAATGCGCGTCTGGCAGCGCGTTATCCGTTCCTTGATGCAGATAAAAAACTGATTCTGGTCACCGGCCATCGTCGTGAAAGCTTTGGCGGCGGTTTCGAACGCATTTGCAGCGCGCTGGCGCAGATTGCACGTCAGCATCCGCAGGCGCAAATCGTCTATCCGGTGCACCTCAATCCCAACGTCAGCGAGCCGGTCAATCGTATCCTGAGTGGGATCGAGAATATCATTTTGATTGAGCCACAGGAGTATTTGCCGTTTGTCTGGCTGATGAACCGTTCCTGGCTGATCCTCACCGATTCCGGGGGCATTCAGGAAGAAGCGCCATCGTTGGGTAAACCTGTTCTGGTCATGCGTGATACTACTGAGCGTCCGGAAGCGGTGGATGCGGGCACCGTAAAACTGGTCGGTACCGATATCAACCGGATTGTCGAAGAAGTCGGCCTGCTGCTGCAGGACGAAGAAGCCTGGCAGAGGATGAGTCGCGCGCACAATCCGTATGGCGATGGACAAGCCTGCGCGCGCATCCTGCAGGCACTGAAACAACACAGAGTATAATCATGCGTTTTGAAACCATTTCCGTTATCGGACTGGGCTACATTGGGCTGCCAACGGCGGCCGTTTTTGCCTCCAGGGGAAAAAAAGTGATTGGCGTGGATATCAATGTTCGCGCAGTCGAGACCATTAATCGCGGCGATATTCACATTGTTGAGCCGGAGCTGGGTGACGTGGTGCGCAACGCCGTTCAGGCAGGACATCTGCGCGCCACCACGCAAGCCGAAGCCGCGGATGCCTTCTTAATCGCCGTACCCACGCCGTTTATCGGCGATCATCAGCCGGATCTGAGCTACGTACAGGCGGCAGCATTGTCGATTGCACCGGTATTGAAAATCGGCGATTTGGTGATTCTTGAATCGACCTCACCGGTTGGCGCTACCGAGCAGATGGCCATCTGGCTGGCGGAGGCGCGTCCTGACCTGCGTTTCCCGCAGCACGGTGATGACTGTGACGTGTTTATCGCTTACTGCCCGGAGCGCGTGCTGCCCGGCAAAGTGATGGTAGAACTGCTGGAAAATGACCGTGTGATTGGCGGCATGACGCCTGCGTGCTCAGCACGGGCCAGCGAACTGTATCGCATCTTCCTGCGCGGCGAATGTGTGGAAACCAACGCGCGTACTGCGGAGATGTGCAAACTCACGGAGAACAGCTTCCGCGATGTGAATATTGCGTTTGCCAATGAGCTATCGCTGATCTGTGCGGAGCAGAAGATCAACGTGTGGGAGTTGATTGCGCTGGCGAACCGCCATCCGCGCGTCAACATTCTGCAGCCCGGGCCGGGCGTCGGTGGGCACTGTATCGCTGTCGATCCCTGGTTTATCGTGGCGCAAAATCCGGAGCTGGCGCGGCTGATTCGCACCGCGCGGGAAGTGAATGATGCGAAACCGACGTGGGTGTTAGATCAGGTCAAACAGCAGTTGGCAGATTGCCTGACTGTCAGCGGCAAACGTGCTTCTGAGGTCACGATTGCCTGCTTCGGCCTGGCGTTTAAACCGAACATCGATGATTTACGTGAAAGCCCGGCGATGGCGGTGGCACACCTGATTGCCGAGTGGCACAGCGGCAGCACGCTGGTGGTTGAACCGCATGTGGCAGAAATTCCTGCGCGACTGGCAAATGAAGCAACACTGGTTTCCACTGAGGATGCGTTGCAGCAGGCGGATATCATCGTGATGCTGGTGGATCACACGCCGTTCCGCGCGATCGATGCCAGCCAGATTACGCAGCCGTGGATTATCGATACTAAAGGTGTCTGGCGATGAAACAATTCCTCATCACGGGTGGTGCTGGCTTTATTGGTTCCGCACTGGTGCGCTTCCTGATTGAGCAAACAGACCATCAGGTGGTGGTGGTGGATAAACTCAGCTACGCTGGCAACTTAGCCTCTTTGGCTTCAGTACAGAATGATGCGCGCTATGCCTTTGAGCAGGTGGATATTTGCGACAGAGCCGAACTGGACCGCGTCATGGCCCAGTATCAACCGGATTGCATTATGCATCTGGCCGCAGAAAGCCATGTGGACCGTTCGATCGATGGGCCAATTGCGTTTGTCGAAACCAACATTGTGGGCACCTATCAGCTACTGGAAGCGGCTCGCCACTACTGGAATGGCATGGTGGATGAGCGTAAAAAAGGCTTCATCTTCCATCATATTTCCACTGACGAAGTGTTTGGCGATCTGCATGGCAGTGATGATTTCTTCACTGAAACCACGCCTTATGCGCCCAGCAGCCCTTATTCAGCGACGAAAGCCAGCAGCGATCATCTAGTGCGGGCCTGGTTACGCACCTACGGCTTGCCAATTATTGTCACCAACTGTTCGAACAATTATGGCCCGTGCCACTTCCCGGAAAAACTGATTCCGCTCACCATCATTAATGCCTTAGCCGGAAAACCGCTGCCGGTGTATGGCAATGGCAGTCAGATCCGCGATTGGCTGTATGTCGAAGACCACGCCAGAGCGCTTTACTGCGTGGTGAGCAGCGGCAAAGTCGGCGAAACCTATAATATTGGTGGTCACAACGAACGCCGTAATATTGAGGTGGTGGAAACCCTGTGTGATCTGCTGGACGAACTCGCACCGCAGCAGCGCGCGGCGCACCTCGCGTGCTATCGTGATCTGATTACCTTTGTCACCGATCGTCCCGGTCACGATCTGCGTTACGCCATTGACGCCAGCAAAATTGCGCGTGATTTAGGCTGGACGCCTCTGGAAACTTTCGAAAGTGGCATTCGCAAGACCGTGCAGTGGTATCTGGCAAATCCACAATGGTGGCAGGCGATTCTCAACGGCAGCTATCGTGGCGAGCGGTTGGGTTTAGCTACGCCGCACTGAGGCATAATACAGGAGCAGCAACGATGAAAGGTATCATCCTCGCGGGTGGTTCAGGCACGCGCTTGCACCCTATCACCCGTGCTATCTCAAAGCAGCTACTGCCGGTGTACGACAAGCCGATGATCTACTATCCGCTGTCGGTGCTGATGCTGGCGGGGATTCGCGAGATTATGATTATCACCACGCCGGAAGATCGTGCGCACTTTGAGCGTCTCCTCGGCGATGGCAGCGAATTCGGCCTGCAGTTGCAGTATGCCGAACAACCCAGTCCCGATGGTCTGGCGCAGGCGTTTATCATTGGTGAGTCCTTTATTGGCAATGACAGCTGCTGTCTGGTGCTGGGCGACAATCTCTATTTTGGTCAGGGCTTCAGCCCGAAGCTGAAAAAAGTGGCCGCGCGCAGCCGTGGTGCCACGGTATTTGCTTATCAGGTGATGGACCCTGAGCGGTTTGGTGTGGTGGAGTTTGATGACGACTTCAATGCGCTTTCCATCGAGGAAAAGCCGCTGCAACCCAAATCGCGCTGGGCGGTTACCGGCCTCTACTTCTACGACAACCGCGTGGTGGAGTTTGCCAAACAGGTACAGCCTTCAGCTCGGGGCGAGCTGGAAATCACTGCGATTAACCAGATGTATCTTGAGCAGGGTGAACTCTCCGTCGAGTTACTGGGACGTGGTTTTGCCTGGTTGGATACGGGAACTCACGACAGCCTGATAGAAGCGAGTATGTTCGTCCAGACCGTGGAAAAACGTCAGGGCTTTAAAATCGCTTGTCTGGAAGAGATTGCGTGGCGTAACGGCTGGTTGACTGATGATCAGTTGCTGGCTGCGGCGCAAGCACTGACCAAAACCGGCTACGGCCAATATCTGCTGGATGTTCTCCATGCCCGTCCGCGTCAGTATTAACCCCCTTGCGTGGGAAAGCGATTTCTTTGGCGTGAACAGTGCGCGTATCGATCTGGATGGCGACTTCACCCTTGCCGACGCGCTGCAGCGGCCAGATACGTTGTGGCAGGCCAAAGTACCCGCCGAGCGTACTGACGCCATTGATGCCTTGAGCCAGCACGGTTTTCAGCTGGTGGAGGGTGAGGCCGATCTGGCCATTAATATCAAACGCACCGAGCGCCAGGTTGGCGTGCGCATCGCGCGTGAAGCACAGATCCCGGCATTGCGTGAGGCGGCATCGCATGCCTTTCGCCAAAGCCGTTTTCGTGCGCCCTGGTTTAACGCCGATGACAGCGGTCGTTTCTATGCGCAGTGGATTGAAAACGCGGTTCGCGGCACCTTTGATCACCAATGCCTGGTGGCCAGCGACGAATCCGGTCAGTTACAAGGCTTTGTCTCGATGCGTGAAGTGAACGGTGATGCGCGTATCGGCCTGCTCGCCGTGCTGCCCGCAGCGCAAGGGCAGGGCATTGGTCAACGCTTGCTGTTGGCGGCAGCGGATTGGGGCCGCGTGCGGCAACTTGAACGACTGCGCGTCGCGACCCAGCTTAGCAATCTTACGGCGATGCGCCTCTATTTACGCAGCGGTGCTCGCCTTGAAAGCACCGCCTACTGGTTTTACAGGACAGCCTCATGATCCCATTTAATGCGCCGCCAGTCGTCGGCAGCGAAGTTGAATATATGCAGTCGGCGATGGCCAGCGGCAAACTCTGCGGTGACGGTGGATTTACCCGCCGCTGTCAGCAGTGGATGGAGCAGCACTTTGGCAGCAAAAAAGTGCTGCTGACACCCTCTTGCACTGCCTCACTGGAAATGGCCGCACTGTTAATTGATATCCAGCCCGGTGATGAAGTGATCATGCCGAGCTACACCTTTGTTTCCACTGCCAATGCCTTCGTGCTGCGCGGTGCTGTGATCGTGTTCGTCGATGTGCGCCCCGATACGCTGAATATCGATGAAACGCTGATTGAAGCCGCGATCACTGAGAAAACCCGTGCGATTGTGCCGGTGCACTACGCGGGCGTCGCTTGCGAGATGGATAGCATCATGGCGCTGGCGGCGAAGCATCAATTATTTGTGATTGAAGATGCGGCGCAGGGCGTTATGTCGCAGTACAAAGGGCGTGCGCTGGGCACCATTGGCCATATTGGCTGCTTTAGCTTCCATGAAACCAAAAATTACACCGCCGGCGGTGAAGGTGGAGCGACGCTGATTAATGACGCGAAGCTGGTGGAGCGTGCGGAGATTATCCGCGAAAAGGGCACCAACCGGAGCCAGTTCTTCCGTGGTCAGGTGGATAAATACACCTGGCGTGATATCGGTTCGAGCTATTTGATGGCGGATCTGCAGGCTGCCTACCTGTGGGCGCAACTCGAAGCGGCTGAGCGCATTAATCAGCAGCGTTTGCGCCTGTGGCAGCGCTATTATGATGCGCTGAAACCACTGGCAGCCGCTGGACGTATCGCATTGCCGATGGTGCCGGAAAACTGCCGTCACAACGCGCACATGTTTTACATCAAACTGCGCGACAGCGACGACCGCCAGGCGCTGATCAACTGGATGAAAGAGGCAGAAATCCTCACGGTGTTCCACTACATTCCCTTGCACTCTTCGCCAGCCGGTGAACGTTTTGGTCGCTTCCACGGCGATGACCGCTTCACCACCAAAGAGAGTGAGCGCCTGCTGCGCCTGCCGCTGTTCTATAACCTGTCGGATAACAACCAGCGTACCGTGATCAGCTCGCTGTTGAGTTTCTTTGCCTGATGTCGTTAGCCAAAGCCTCAGTCTGGACGGCCTCATCGACGTTAGTGAAAATCATTGCCGGTCTGCTGGTGGTGAAATTGCTGGCGGTCAGCTTTGGGCCGGAAGGGGTTGGCCAGGCCGGTAACTTTCGCCAGCTGATTACCGTTTTAGGTGTATTGGCCGGCGCGGGCATTTTCAACGGTGTAACTACCTACATCGCACAATTTCAGCAGCAGCCCGAGCAACTGCGTGCCGTGACGGGTACGGCATCCACCATGGTGATCGGCTTCTCCACACTGGTGGCGCTGGTGTTCTTGCTGGCGGCGGGGCCGATAAGTCATGCGCTATTTGGTCATGACGACTTTGCCAATGTGGTGAGGATCGTGGCCTTTCTGCAGTTCGGCATTGCCTGGGCCAATCTGACGCTGGCATTACTAAAAGGCTTCCGCGATGCGCGCGGCAATGCGCTGGCGCTGATTATCGGTAGTCTGGTGGGCGTGCTAGGTTATGTGTTGTGCTGGTGGCTGGGCGGATATGCTGGCGCGTTGGTGGGTTTAGCGCTGGTGCCTGCACTGTTGGTGTTTCCGGCACTGCTGATGCTGCGCCGTCATCGTCAGGTGCTACCGCTGCGCTGGTTAAAACCGAACTGGCAGCCGGAACTGGCGCGAAATCTGGCAAAGTTCACCTTGATGGCACTGATTACATCGGTCACCTTGCCGGTGGCGTGGGTGATGATGCGAAACTTGCTGGCAGAACAGCAGGGGTGGGCGCAGGTAGGCCTGTGGCAGGGGGTGACCAGTATTTCCGATGCCTATCTGCAATTTATCACGGCGACTTTTAGTGTCTGGTTACTGCCGACGCTGGCGCGACTGGAAAGCAAACCGCAGATTGCGCGTGAAATTGGGCGTGCGTTGCGTTTTGTGTTACCTGCCGTGGCGGCTGCGAGTTTCTGCGTGTGGTTACTGCGTGACATTGCCATCTGGCTGCTGTTTTCACCGCAGTTTACCGCGATGCGAGACCTGTTTGTCTGGCAGTTGTGCGGTGACGTCTTTAAAGTTGGCGCCTATGTTTTCGGATATCTGGTGATCGCTAAAGCCTCACTGCGCTTTTATATTTTGACGGAAATCAGCCAGTTTGTGCTGTTAACCGCGTTCTCACATTGGCTGATTCCGTTAAACGGAACCGCCGGAGCCGCACAAGCCTATATGGCGACTTACGTGCTCTACTTCGCCCTTTGCTGTGGCGTCTTTATGATTTATTGCCGAAAAAAATGACTTTATTTCACGTGCTGGGATCGGATATCCCACATCATAACCAAACGGTGTTGCGCTTCTTTGATGAGGTGATGAGCACCGAATTGCCGGGTGCTGGACCGCGCCAGTTTATGGTGGTGACTTCAACGCCTGAAGCGCTGCAAGCCTATACCGCGCTGCAAATCGAAAGCTATCCCAGCAAGCGCGCACTTGCACAGGCGGTAATTTCCCGTGCGGCTGATCGTACGCAACGCTTCTTCTTTCATGGACAGTTCAATCCGCAAATCTGGCTAGCGTTGCTCAGGGGTAAACTGTGGCGTCAGCAGGCCTACTGGCATATCTGGGGTGCGGATCTGTACGAAGAAGGGCGTGGGCTGAAGTATCGGCTGTTTTATCTGCTGCGCCGCATGGCACAGCATCGCATTGCCCATGTGTTCGCGACGCGTGGTGATTTACACTGTTTTCAGCAGCGCCATCCGCGCGTGCCGACATCGCTGCTCTACTTTCCAACGCGTATGCCCAATGCCGCAGTGCCCGGCGGCAACGCGAGCGGTGATTTCACCGTGCTGCTGGGCAATTCCGGCGATCGCAGCAATCGCCATATTGAAGGCTTGCAGGCGATTCACGCTCAGTTTGGCGATCGCGTGAAAGTGCTCATCCCACTGGGCTATCCGGAAAACAATCAGCCGTATATTGACGAGATCAGCGCGGCTGCACAGCGCCTGTATCCGCAAGGCCAGGTGACTTTACTCCGCGATAAGATAGATTTTGATACCTATCTGCAATTGCTCAGTGACTGCCAGCTCGGCTATTTTATGTTCGAACGTCAACAGGGTATTGGCACGTTATGTTTGCTGATTCAGGCCAACATTCCCTTTGTGCTGAACCGCAAAAATCCGTTCTGGCGCGACCTCAGCGAACAAGGGTTGCCGGTTCTTTTCAGTGAAGATGCACTGGATGCGTCGAGTGTGGCTGAAGCTCAGCGTCAGCTGGCACAGTGTGATAAATCCGCGATTGCCTTTTTCGCCCCTGGTTATCTGGCTGGCTGGCGCAACGCGTTGAGCCTGAGTGAAAGGGAGAGAACATGAGCCTGATGCAGTTTAGTGGTCTGCTGGTGGTTTATCTGTTCTCGCTAGGTTTCATTTTGACGCTGACCTGGCGGGAATTTAAACGGGTGCGTTTTAACTTCCACCTGTTCTTCACCATCCTTTTTTTACTGACCTTTTATTTCGGGTTCCCCCTCACCAGTGTGCTGGTATTCCGCTTTAATGTTGAAGTGGTGCCACCGGAGTACCTGTTACAGGCGTTGCTGGCCGCGACCAGTTTTTATGCGATTTATTACGTCAGTTATAAAGTCCGGCTAAGGCCGATCAACGCTGCACCGCGCAAACCCTGGTTGCATATGAACCGAGTCGAAACCCATCTTACCTGTCTGTTACTGGCGCTGGTGGCGATTGGCACGGTCACGGTGTTCTTCATGCACAACGGGTTACTGTTGTTCCGACTTTCTGCGTATAACCAGATTTTCTCCAGCGAAGTATCCGGCGTAGCGCTCAAACGATTCTTCTACTTCTTTATTCCGGCGATGCTGATTCGCTATTTCCTCAACCCCACACAGCGCCAGTGGCTATGGTTTTTGCTGTTGTCGGTGGCATTTGGTTTGCTGACCTATGCGCTGGTGGGCGGGACGCGCGCCAATATCATCATCGCTTTTGCCCTGTTCCTGTTTATCGGTATTACGCGCGGTTGGATCACCTTGTGGATGCTGGTGGGCGCAGGCGTGATGGCGATTGCTGGCATGTTCTGGCTGGCACTGCGGCGCTATAACCTCGATGTGGTGGGCGATGAAGCGTTTTACACCTTCCTGTATTTAACGCGTGATACCTTCTCCCCCTGGGAAAATCTCGCGCTGTTATTGCAGAACTACGACAAAATTGATTTCCAGGGCTTAGCACCGATCTGGCGTGACTTTTATGTCTTCATCCCGAGCTGGCTCTGGCCGGAACGTCCGTCGATTGTGTTAAATAGCGCCAACTACTTTACCTGGGAAGTGCTGAACAACCATTCAGGACTGGCGATTTCGCCCACGCTGCTGGGTTCGTTGCTGGTAATGGGCGGCGTGTGGTTTATTCCTCTGGGTGCGATTGCCGTCGGCTGGCTGATGAAAGGATTCGATAACCTCTATCTGCAAGGCCGTGATGCTTCGAACCGTTATAGTGGGGCGATTCTGCAGAGCTTTTGCTTCGGTGCGGTATTCAACATGATCGTGCTGGCGCGTGAAGGGCTGGATGCTTTCGGTTCGCGCGTGGTGTTCTTTTGCATTATTTTTGCTGCCTGCATGGCGGTGGCTAAATTGCTGTACTGGCTGTTAGCGCGTGCGGGGTTGATTCGCTCGCGTAGCAAGCCAGTGGTTCACAGCCTGTCTTAACCTTTGGGAACATGATTCATGAAAACCGATAAGCCGCGCTATAACTTGCGCGGTGTCGATCTTCACGCGTTTATCGACATGGACAGCTTCCTGCACTTCTTGCTGCCGGGTGGCCAGCCGCGTTGTGGCACGCTGGTGGCGATGAATGCAGAAAAGATGCTGACGCTGGAAGAGGATGCGCAGCTGCGGGCGCTGATTGCTGAAGCGGAATTTAAATATCCGGATGGCATTAGCATTGTGCGCTCCTTACGCAAAAAATATCCGCAGTTGCAGGTTAGCCGTATTGCTGGAGCCGATCTTTGGGAAGCCCTGATGGAGCGCGCGGGCCGCAGCAGCATTCCGGTATTTCTGATCGGCGGTCGTCAGGCGGTGCTGGATGAAACCTGTGACAAACTGCGTCGCCAGTGGAATGTGAACATCGTCGGCAGTCAGGATGGCTATTTTGCCCCGGCAGAGCGTGAGGCGTTGTTTGCGCGCATTGCGGCCAGCGGTGCACAGATTGTCACGGTGGCGCAGGGTTCGCCGCGTCAGGAGTTGCTGATGCGGGATTGCCGCGCGCACTGGCCGCATGCGCTCTATATGGGCGTGGGCGGTACCTATGATGTTTTCACCGGCCACGTCGCACGTGCACCGCGAATCTGGCAGAAATTAGGGCTGGAGTGGCTCTATCGTCTGATTCGGCAGCCTTCGCGTTGGCGCCGCCAGTTAAAACTGCTGAAATATTTGCGCTATCATTGGCGTGGCGATCTCTGATGTCGCCGATTTTTTCAGCAATATCATCAGTGCAGCCAGTAAAACTGCATTAATAATCGACGGAATGCACAAAGCGTAATCAAACGCGTTTTTTTTATAAAAAAGCGCTGGACAGTATGAGGTCAAGCCCGTAGTATGCCCATCCGCAACGGCGCTACGCGCCCGTAGCTCAGCTGGATAGAGCGCTGCCCTCCGGAGGCAGAGGTCTCAGGTTCGAATCCTGTCGGGCGCGCCATTTAGTTTGTGCGCAAGAGCTTCGGTGGTTGGTTTAACCGCGTTATGCAGTGAAAATAGTAGGCAGAGATGCTTACGTACCAGAATTATGGTGGCTATAGCTCAGTTGGTAGAGCCCTGGATTGTGATTCCAGTTGTCGTGGGTTCGAGTCCCATTAGCCACCCCAAATTTTGCTGGGCACGCGATGGTGGCGGAATTGGTAGACGCGCTAGCTTCAGGTGTTAGTGTTCTTACGGACGTGAGGGTTCAAGTCCCTCCCTTCGCACCAGGCAAAATTACGCGGTAGCGTGAAGAAATAAGATACAGAAAAAATCGGCGAGTAGCGCAGCTTGGTAGCGCAACTGGTTTGGGACCAGTGGGTCGGAGGTTCGAATCCTCTCTCGCCGACCATATTCGAAAAGCCTGCTTGAAAAAGCAGGCTTTTTTCGTTTTATCTTTCCCTTGATTGATTTTATCCTTCTCAGCTTCTCAGCTTCTCAG
>NZ_JZRD01000015.1:0-73887 GCF_000963995.1 Pantoea sp. SM3 | reverse complement strand
CTTAACTGCTTAACTGCTTAACTGAATAGGCAGCGGACATTGTTGAGACGTCTTTTCACACTCTATCAAAACAATATTATTCGTTTTATTTTTGCTGTATTCTGCTGCATATTGCAATATTTTGCGGCTTTGAGGTTGGCATGCATAAAACAGCCAGACAAAAATTATTGATGGAACTGCTTCTTGAGCAAGGGCAGGTGGGAATTGGGCAGCTGGTAGATCAGCTGCAGGTTTCTGCGGACACCGTGCGTCGCGATTTGGCCGATCTGGAAAAACAAGGACTGGCGCAAAAAAACCATGGGGGAGCCGTGGCACTGGATCTGTCAGCAATGAATCGCCACCAGCGCAGTGCTCTTATTCCCGACGTCAAAATCGAACTTGGCAGGCGAGTGGCGGAAAAAATACCGGCAGGTGCCACGCTGTTTCTGGATGCGGGCAGCACAGTGCTGGCTGTCGCCACGCTGCTAAAAGGCCCAGCAACGGTCATCACCACATCCCTGGATATCGCCCATCACCTCAGCGACAAACCCGAAGTCGAACTCATTCTTTTGGGCGGCAAATGGGACAAGCAGCAACGGCTGTTTTCCGGCAGCGCCACGCTATCTCTGCTCGAGAAGTATCGTGCAGACATCGCCATTCTGGGTGCCTGTGCGCTGCATGCCCGCTTTGGACTGAGTGCCAGCCAGGAGGGTGATGCTGAAGTGAAGCGTGCCATGCTGGCAGCCAGCAGCGAACACTGGGTGGTGGCCGATCATATGAAGCTCAACCGCTGTGAGCCCTATTTGGTCGCACCGCTAACCGATATTCATCAACTCTTCCTTGACGCGCCCTGGAACGAGTTTGACGTTAGCGGTTCAACGCAGGTCAGCATCACACAATCTTAATGGCAAGGAGACAGAGATGAGTATTGAGAAAGAAATTAAAGTTGCGCTGATCGGTTACGGATTTGTCGGCAAAACATTTCATGCCCCTTTAATTCAATCCGTTTCCGGTTTGAAGCTTCATATTGTTTCGTCCGGCAGTGAGGAGAAGGTCAAAAAAGACCTGCCTGAGGTCATTGTTCTCGATTCTCCGGAAGCGGCCATCCAGCATACAGATATTGATTTGGTGGTCATCGCCTCGCCCAATGCGACTCATGCCCCTTTGGCTAAAATGGCGCTGAACGCCGGCAAGCATGTGGTGGTGGATAAACCTTTCACGCTGGACCTGCAAGAGGCCAGAGAACTGGCGGCACTGGCCAGCGAGAAGAAATTACTGCTTTCAGTATTTCAAAATCGCCGCTGGGATACCGACTACCTGGGGGTCAAGAAGGTCATCGATTCTGGCGCGATTGGTCAGGTTAAACATTTCGAGTCTCACATCGATCGCTTCCGTCCAGAGGTGCGCGATCGCTGGAGAGAGCAGGATATTCCTGGCAGCGGTTTATGGTTCGACATTGGCCCTCATGTGATCGATCAGGCTCTGCAACTGTTTGGGCTGCCTGAAACCATTGCTGGTGACATCGCCGTCCTGCGTCATGGCGGCAAAAGCAATGACTGGGCGCACGTTACACTGAGCTACCCGGAGCATAAAGTGATCCTGCATGCCAGCATGCTCGCCGCGGGTGGCGTGTCACGGTTTACCGTTCACGGGGATAAAGGCAGTATTGTTAAACCCAAAGCCGACCAGCAGGAAGCACAGCTCCTTGCGGGAATCGTGCCGGGCTCTGCGACCTGGGGCGAAGATCAGGATGATTTGATGGTTTTCGACAGCAATCTGCAAGTCACGTCAGTTAAAACGCCCAAAGGCGACCAGCGTCAGTACTACATTCAGGTGCGTGATGCGCTGGCGGGCAAGCAGGCCAATCCTGTTTCTCCCGCTCAGGCGATTGCAGTCATGGCGGTGCTTGAAGCCGCGGTGCGCTCATCGGAGACCGGCTCGGTGCAGAAACTTGCGCTGAGTGAAGCTGAGATTGGGGCGTTTTATCAACTGAGTTAACCGGGCTGCGTTTTCTGGACAAGCGCTTTTATACGCTGGCACAAGTCTGCCAGCGGTTTAGCGTGTCTGGCAAGCCTGTCATGCATGGAATTAATCGTGCCGCAATGGAATCTCACATCTCCGATAGCAGCGCGATTGATGTCCTGATCGTCTTCGCAAGATTTCAACCAGGACAATGAAGGGTGAAATTTAGTGAAATGTATGCGCTTAGCTACGAACATCATTGCCGTCGATGTTGCTCGCTTTTTACCAGAGTCATCATCGCGGTGAGAAATTGACCTGATTCATATTTTGATGCATGATGACATCAGTTTGTGAATCATATGAGGTGGCAAGATGCGTACTACAGTGACGATTGATGATGTGCTGTATGCTCAGGCTCTGGATATGGCTGATCCAGATATGGACAAGGCTGATATTTTCCGTGAAGCGATGAAAACCTTTGTTCGGGTACAAGCGGCAAAGCGCCTTGCTTCATTGGGTGGCGCCGCGCCTGAAATGGAAAGCATTCCCCGCCGTCGCGAGGAACCGTCTGCATAATGTCCATTCTGGTTGATACATCTGTCTGGGTAGATCATTTCAAAAACAGAAATGAAGAGTTAGTGCGGTTACTGAGCGGGGACCTGGTATTGATTCATCCAATGGTGATTGGAGAACTTGCCTGCGGCACTCCGCCAGCGCCCCGCGTGCGCACACTCCGTGACCTGAATCTGTTACCGCAATGCCACCAAGCCAGCATGAGTGAGGTGATGGCATTTATTGAAAATAAAATGCTGTACGGACACGGGTGTGGCCTGGTGGATATCACCTTGCTTGCATCTGCTCTCATTACCCCCGGAGCAACGCTCTGGACGCTCGATAAACGGCTCGTCAAGTTAGCCAATCATCTTAATGTAGGTTATCAGCCTGTTCACTAACCTTAACTTCATCGTTAAGTTATCCCGCCCACACAATCATAGCAAGATGAACCCGCCTTCATAGTCGCTAATAGTATCATAATCAATACCAATCAGACGTGTTCCGATATCCGCCGCTGCCAGTTCGGGGTTAGTCAATGTCACAGTGGTTGACTGCTCCCCGGCCAAAGGACGAGGAGCAGTCACCAAGAGATTGTGGATTGCTACAACAGCACTGAGGATGGGCTGCGTTGCTTTCCCTGCAATAAGCATCGTGCGCAGAAACTGAAAAAACTATTTCAGGTCAGTGTAGGTTCCTGCCTCTAAACCCCGAGGTCATCAATCCATGTTTTATGTTGTTACATAACATATCGTTATGATTTCACTTCGAGAGGGTTTAATTGGGTCAGTTTTGCGGTTATTTAACAATCATGAGACTGTCGTTGGGAACCTGGATTGAATTAGGGAATGAATCATTAGTGTGATTAAGTCAAATAAACGCCTTCCGGCCTGTATTGTCCATTTAACATGCGGGAATATAGATTAATGCGAAAGCGAAAATAAATGCGTTATTAATTATTTCATCGAGTCACCCTAAATAACTGTCTGTTGGAAGGTTGCTACGATATTTCAACATTTGAGACAGCAAAGAAATTGAATAAGTTTCAACGCTAAGGCCGATTTATTTTTACTATGTCCGTAAGGGATTATCACCTGAAGTAATAAGTTTAGTGTAAGTTCTGTTTATTTTTCGTCATTACCGTAAATAACTTGCTCAGTGAATCATAATAATTATAATTCTCATTCGCCTTCTTGAGGCGGGTGGGGAATCTGTTGCTGTGCGTCTCTTTCACGCGAAAGCGCTTCCTGCTGTAGTCGGATCTGAAAATAGGTTTTACAGGGAATTCTGTCTCAAATCCTGACGGAGTTGGGCGTTTGCGCATCTGAACACCCACCAGTCATCTCATTAATAACAAATTTCAAAGGATGATAATGTCTCGTTCTTCACGCCAGGCCAGGTTAATAAAGGCGAATAATAACGTCAGTGGCATCCAAACGTTGCCTGTACTCTCACTGCTGGCATTGGTTATCGCCACCGCACTTCACAGCCCGAACGTTTCCGCTGCTGAAACCAACACTCAGGAGCAAACGCTGGAAGTCACCGCGGCTGCCGGAAGCAGTAACAACAGCCAGGAAACGGACTACAACGTCCCTGTTACGCGTGCAGCGACGAAATTAGCGCTGACCGCGCGCGACACGCCGCAATCGATTTCTGTCATCAGCAAACAGCGTATGCAGGATCAGAAGCTGGAGACGTTAACTGACGTTTTAACCAACACCACGGGCGTCAGCCAGTTCAACTCAGGTGCCAACCGCAGCAACTTCTACTCTCGCGGGTTCATGATCGATAACTACCAAATCGATGGTGTGCCAGCACTGGTTGATAGTGCCTGGAATCTGGGTGACACCCTCTCAGATACCGCGGTGTATGACCGCGTTGAAGTGGTGCGCGGCGCGACAGGCCTGATGACCGGGGCGGGTAGCCCGGCGGCCTCAGTCAATATGGTACACAAGCAGGCAGACAGTAAAACGTTTCAGGGTAATCTCTCAGCCAGCTATGGCAGCTGGGACACCCAACGCTACGTTGCCGATCTTTCGGGTCCGTTGACCGAATCAGGAAACGTGCGGGGTCGCGTGGTGGCGGGCTATCAGGATGGCGACAGCTGGCTGGATCACTACCATACACAGAAGAAATTTCTGTATGGCACCGTCGCGGCCGATCTCACCGATTCCACAACACTGACACTGGGTTACGATTACCAGGAAACCAACATACAAGGTGCGACTTGGGGTGGCTTACCGACGTTCTACCTCGACGGCAGCAAAACCAATTACTCCCGCAGCACCAACATCGCGCCAGATTGGGCCTATAACAACAGTGATTCCAAAAAGGTGTTCGCCAGCCTGAAGCAGACATTTAAGAACGGCTGGGAGCTCAACCTGAGCGGCTCGCACACTGAAGCGACCATGGACAGTAAGCTGCTGTATATCGATGGTTACTTTGATAAATCAACTGGTATCGGTATTGGCCCTTATGAAGGCTATGATTTGTTAGGCGGCACCGGCTATAACACCGCGAAACGCAAAGAAGATACCGCAGACGCTTATGTCACGGGGCCGTATGAGCTCTTTGGTCGTCAGCATGAATTAATGGCGGGTGTCACTTATATTCGTCAGCACGACCGCTACGTCAGCGCTTCCACCAGCTTTACCTCGGCAGACGTGGGCGACTTTAACGACTGGGGCAACTATCCAGAACCGGATTGGGACGATCAGGCACTGTCTCAGGATAATGTGATCCGTCAGAAATCCGCGTATTTAGCCACGCGCATTTCACTGGCCGATCCACTGCATCTGATCCTTGGCGCCCGTTACACGCAATACAACGCCAAAACGCTGACGCAGAATACGGAGAAGAACAACATCACGCCGTATGCGGGCCTGGTGTATGACATCAACGACACCTATTCCGCGTACGCTAGCTACACCTCGATTTTCAAACCGCAGACTTATCGTAACGCGCAGGGTGCTTATCTCACACCTGTCACCGGTAAAAGCTATGAAACCGGGATCAAGGGTGACTGGATGAACAGCCGTGTCACCGCGTCGCTGGCGGTGTTCCGCATCGAACAGGATCACCTGGGCGCGACGGATTATGCGCTGGTTTCGGGCAGCACCGATTACGCCTATTACGAGCAGAACGGTACGGTGAGCAAAGGCGTTGAATTTGAGATCAACGGCGCAGTGACCGACAACCTGCAAATGACCTTTGGTGCAACACGTTACGTGGCGAAAGATGGCGATAATGCCGCGCTGAACCCAACGCAGCCTCGTACCTCACTGAAATTGTTCACCAGCTATCGTCTGCCGATGCTGCAGGATCTGACCGTGGGTGGCGGCGTGAACTGGCAGACGCACACCTGGGATAACGTGGCAGGTCCTGGCGGGACTTCAACGCTGTATGCAGAACAAGGCAGCTATGCGCTGGTGGATCTGTTCGGTCGCTATCAGGTCACCAAACAGCTCTCTGTGCAGGCTAACCTGAACAACTTGTTCGACAAAACCTACAACATTGATGTCGGCAGAAACACCGTGTACGGCGAACCGCGTAACGTATCCATCTCGGCGAATTACCGATTCTGATTCGGCTGAATTCTCCACGGAGAAAGGCCCTGGCATAATCTGCTGTCTGAACCCTTCGTACCTTGTGTGCGGAGGGTTCAGCGTCTTCAGTGTTTCCCCCCTTTTAAAGCTATTCCCGCAATACCTCAATGAAAGCGCACGAGTCCCTATACTTAACGTCATTCTTTACATGAGAGGGTGTGACTTTTGACAGCAGAACCTGAAAATATTGATGCCATGGCCTGGCAGGAACTCAACGCTGCAGCAAACGATCCCCATGCTGGGTTTCGCTATCTGAATGTCTGCACCATCAATAGTGAACTGAAACCGCAGGCTCGCATGATGGTGTTAAGGCGAACAGACAATTTAAAGCGGCTGCTTGAGTTTCACACCGATATCCGCAGTGCAAAATGGCAGGAATTAGCCATTAACCCCGCCGCAACGGTACTGAGTTTTTGCTCACAAACGCGCTTGCAGTTACGTTTGCAGGGGCATTTTAAACAATATGAACCAGCAAGCGCTCTCGCCGAGCAAACCTGGCTAGGGCTATCAGTCTGGACGCGCAGGAGTTATACCGGCGGGCCGCCCGGAGATGCATTGCTGTCTCAGCGCGAACCTGTTCGCCATACTCAAGATGAGGAGGGCGGGGAAGACGGTCAGCGCCATTTTGGTGTGCTGGTTTTTCAGGCGGAGTCACTCGACTGGTTTCAGTTACAGCGAAATGACAACCGCAGGGCACGTTTGATTTACACCTCATCGGGTATTCTGACATCCTTCCAATGGATTAACCCCTGAGGTTTGCTGCGCCTATTCTAAGTCTGTGCCCTTATCACCTTCGCAGTTCCTTTGTCGCGCAAACATCGCTTTTCGTGTGATGTGTATGCCGTCAATGGTCACGCTTCTATGAGGATTTGAAATCAGACGGTGAACCTGTCGCCAAAAAGACACCGGCTTAATGAATTACCGTGATTTAGATCTCATTTTTCAAATCTTGACTATACTCATACCTTTCTTTACACGGCCTGTGGCCGTGTTTTTGCAACCCATGGAAGCTTAAATGCAAAACCCTTCCCAGCCACCGTCTGATGACGGCGGACCTCTGAATTTCACTGTTAAGCAACGTCTGTTTTTTGTGGTGTTAGTTGCAACTATGGGCGCTCTGGCGTTCGGCTACGACACCGGCATCATTTCGGGTGCGCTGCCCTATATGACTCTGCCGATCTCGCAGGGTGGGCTGAATCTTACGCCTTTTACCGAAGGGCTGGTCACTTCCGCGCTCACGTTCGGTTCAGCCATCGGAGCCTTCGTTAGCGGCTATGTCTCTGACCGCTTTGGCCGCAGAATTACGCTGCGCAGCCTTGCGGTGGTGTTTGTGGCGGGTGCATTGGGCACGACCATCGCCCCTAATCTTGAAATCATGGTGGTGATGCGCTTTATCCTCGGATTTGCGGTGGGGGGAGGATCCTCAACGGTTCCGGTGTTTATCGCTGAGATTGCGGGTCCGAAACGTCGTGCGCCTCTGGTCAGTCGTAACGAGTTGATGATTGTGTCCGGTCAGTTACTGGCTTACATCGTCAGTGCGGCTATGAGCCTGCTGCTGCATGACCGGAGTATGTGGCGTTATATGCTTTCGCTGGCGATGATTCCCGGCATTTTGCTGTTTATTGGCACCTTCTTTGTCCCGGCTTCACCGCATTGGATGGTGGCCGAAGGGCGCGTCAATGAGGCGCTGCGTATCCTGCGTAAATTGCGAGAGAACCCGCGCGAAATTAAAAAAGAGATGGCGGAGATGCGGCAGAACGCGCGCGAAGCCCGCCAGGGGCCACCCGCTCGAGAACTGCTGAAAGAAAAATGGATAGTGCGACTGCTGCTCTTGGGCTGCGGCATGGGGATCGTTGCACAATTCACCGGTGTGAACGCCTTTATGTATTACACGCCTATCATTCTCAAAAGCACCGGTCTGGGAACCAGTGCGTCGATCGCCGCCACGATTGGCAACGGTGTGGTGTCGGTGCTGGCAACTTTTGCCGGTATCAAAGCCATCAGCCATTTCGGTCGCCGTCCTATGCTGATGACTGGGCTATCGGTGGTGATCGCCATGCAGCTGGCGCTGGGCGCTGTGCTGGTGCTGTTGCCGCACAGCTTGACGCAGAGCCTGCTGGCGTTAGCTTGCATCCTGGTGTTTCTGTTCTTTATGCAGATGTGTATCTCGCCCGTGTACTGGCTGCTGATGTCTGAATTGTTCCCGATGAAAGTTCGCGGAGTATTAACGGGTTCAGCCGTGGCTTTTCAGTGGGTATGTAACGCCCTCGTCGCCCTGGCTTTCCCGCCATTGCTGTCGCTGGTGGGGAATAATGCCTTCTTCATTTTTGCCGCCATCAACGTGGCCTCGTTGGTGTTTGTCGCGGTGATGTTGCCGGAAACTCGCGGTAAATCGCTGGAGGAGATTGAAGCCCATATGCGTGAACATTTTGGCGAGAGTCCTAATGAAACTGCGCCAACAGCGTAGCGCCTGAAATCCAGCTATCACTCGCTGCTGTCCGTGTGGCTTTTCGCCGCACGGCTGCAGCGCTCCGAGCAGTACTGCACCTCCTCCCAGCAATTCTCCCATTTTTTTCGACAGGTCATGGGTTTGTGACACTGTTTGCAATAGCGGACGGGCAGGTTTTGTTTGTTTCCTTTGAATGTTTTCGTCGTCAATGGATTTTCCATTATTAAGACTGCCGTTAACATGCGGATCTATACATTGTTTACGCTAACGGCATTGTTTACCAACAAAATGAGTTAAACGGTATAACCTTGAGTAATCAGCGAATCGCTGCTCTACCAACGATAAGGAATCGAGATGAGTCAACTATTTAGTGCCGTAAATATCGGAGAGCTTGAGCTGGAGAACCGCATTGTGATTGCCCCGATGTGTCAATACTCCGCCGATGCGGGATGCGCCAGCAGCTGGCACCGCATCCATTTAGGCTCACTGGCGCTGTCTGGTGCAGGATTGCTGATTCTGGAAGCCACCGCCGTAGAAGTGATAGGTCGTATCTCACCGGGAGATTTAGGGCTGTGGGATGACAAGACAGAAGCCGCATTACACAGTGTGCTTTCTGACATTCGCGCCTGGTCACCCATCCCTCTGGGAATCCAACTGAGCCACGCAGGGCGTAAAGCCTCATGCCGTGCGCCATGGCAGGGAGGGCATCAACTGCTGGAGAGTGAAGGTGGCTGGCAAACCGTTGCTCCTTCAGCGCTGGGCTTTGCAGAGCAGGATGCCGCTCCAACGGCACTGGATGAAGCGGGGCTGACACGCATCAAACAGGCATTTGTAAATAGCGCGAAGCGTGCGGTGCGTCTGGGTATTGAGCTGATTGAGATCCATGCTGCACACGGTTACCTGCTGCATCAGTTCCTGTCACCGCTGAGCAATCAACGTCAGGACCAATACGGTGGTTCGCTGGAGAATCGTTTACGTTACCCACTCGAGGTCTTTGCGGCGGTACGTGCTGCCGTGCCTGCTTCGATTCCGGTTGGTGTGCGTCTCTCTGCCAGCGATTGGGTAAAGGGGGGCTGGGATGTTGAGCAATCCATTGTGTTTAGCCAGAAGCTGGAAGCGCAGGGCTGTGATTATGTGCATGTGTCGAGCGGTGGACTATCACCACAGCAAACCATCACTGTGGGGCCGGGATATCAGTTGCCGTTCGCACGCGATATCCGCCAGCAAGTGAAGATTCCGGTTATCGGCGTGGGCTTGATTACCGATCCGCAACAGGCTGAATCGGTGGTGGAGCAGGGTGACGCCGATCTGGTCGCGTTGGCTCGAGCAGTCCTTTATAACCCACACTGGCCATGGCAGGCTGCTGCCGCGCTGAATGCGCAGGTCAAAGCCCCGTCACAGTATCTGCGTTCTGAACCGCATGGTGTGAAGGGGACGCTGGTTTAATTTGAACTCTACCGATGGCTCAACATTCTGAGCCATCAATTATCTCGAACCCCGCTGGGCGCGATGAAGTCGTGAGCTCGTGACAAATCGTGCCAATCTGGTCCACGGCATTGAGCAACTGAGTCGTTGGTTCATTCGCACAATTCAAACGCAAAAAGTTCTCTAACTCTGCCGCAGGTGAAAATAACGGTCCAGGGCTCACCCCGATGCCCAGCGCCAGCGCGCGACGATGCACTTCCAGCGCATCAACCGCTGGTGGGAGTTCAACCCACAGTAAAAAGCCCGCTTCTGGCGCAGTGACGCGCGTACCCTTCGGGAAGCTCGCTTCAACTTGTGCGATGACGGCGCGCACGCCATCCGCAACCCGCACTTTCAAGCGCCGCAGATGCCGATCGTAGTCCCCACTGGCCAGGACGTCGCTGGTGGCGGCTTCGAGTAATGGCGCGCCCGCCCAGTCGCCTGCCATGCGCGCCTGTAATACCTGGGTGTGGTAGCGCCCGGCGGCTATCCAGCCGATTCGCCAGCCGGGCGCGAGGGTTTTGGACAATGAACTGCAATAAATCACATTGCCGCTCTGATCAAAGGCCTTGCAGGCAGGTGGCCGCTGTCCCTCGCCGGCCAGATCGCCATACACATCGTCCTCAATTAACGGGATGCCCGCCTGTTCAAGCAATGCGACCAGTTCCTGCTTGCGCGCGACTGACATACTGGCGCCAAGCGGGTTTTGCACGGTAGGAGAAGCCAGCACGGCAGCGGGCCGATGCTGCTTAATGGCGTCAGCGAGCGGTGCCAGCAACAAGCCTTCTTTCAGATCGGTAGGGATTTGCAATGCCTTCAAGCCCAAATCCTCCAGCAGCAGGAGCGTGCCGAAGTAGGCTGGCTGCTCAATGGCAACGGCATCGCCAGGCTGGCACACGGCACGCAGTGCCAGACGAAGCGCCTGGGTCGCGCCAGCGGTGATCACCAGGTCATCGGCGCCAAAGCATGCTCCCCACTGTGCCGCGCGTGCGGCGATCTTATTGCGCAGATCGGCCCTGCCCGGTGGCAGGCTGTAACTTTGTCCATGGGCATCCAGACGACGGCTTGCCGATTGCAGCGCTCGCTGCAGTGTATCCGTCGGCAGCCAGTGGGGATCGGGCAGCGCTGCGCCGAGCGGTATCAAACGGGTTTCCGCACTGCTGAACAATGAACGCGCGACAGCTGCTAAGGTCACGGGCACGGGCCCCGACAGAGCACGCACAGGCAGCATCTCCTGTGAGATGTCTCTCTGGCAGACGAAGTAACCCGAGCGTGGACGCGCAACAATCAAGCCATCTGCTTCCAGACAACGCAGCGCTTCCAGCGCCGTTGGCAGGCTAACCTGCTCACGATCAGCCAGTCTGCGTGCGGAGATCATGCGATCGCCGGGTCGCAGCGCACCGGAGGCAAGGGTGTGTCGCAGACTTTCAGCAATGCGGCGGTAATGCGGGGACGATAATCGCAGGGCGGACATGTCGATCTGTACAGTCTGATTTTTGATGAATCTGACTATACAGACGATGTCGGGTGCCATCTATAGTGTCGAACATGAACCAGACAAGGAGGCACTATGCATTGCGATAATTTCGATCTTTCCCGCTATTTCCGCCGTATCAATTACAACGGCCCTGCGACTGCTCATTCCGACACGCTGCATGCCATCATGCGCCATCAACTGTTCTCTGTGCCTTTTGAGAATCTCGATGTGCAGGCAGGGAAAATCGTCTCGCTGGTGCCCGAAGACATTTGCGAAAAAATTCTGTACCAGGGGCGAGGCGGCTACTGCTATGAAGTCAACGGGCTGTTCGCCATGGCGCTGGAAGCGTTGGGCATCGGTTATCGTTTTGTGGCAGCAAGACCGATGTTCTATCCGGTGCGCCGTCCGAAAACCCATATGGCGCTGGTGGCTGAAGTTGATGGACGTGAGTGGTTGTGCGATCTCGGCTTTGGCAGCTACGGCATTCGTGCACCGGTTGCGTTAGATGAGCTTGATAGCGACATTAAGCAGGATTTTGACACCTTCAAACTCACTCGTGATGCGCATGGCGAGTATCTGTTGCAGGCGAAGGTGGAGGGGGAGTGGTGCAATCAATACGGCTTTGATTTGTCACCTCAGGAGTGGATCGATTTTGCCCCGGCGAATTACCTCAATTCTACGCATCCTGATGCGATCTTTGTGCAGAAACTGCTTATCGTGCAGCATCGCCCCGAGGGACGGCTGATCCTGCTGGGCGATATGTTGAAAACGGTCACAGCGCATGGCGTGGAAAAGCAGCAGTTAGCGGAAGGGGATATCGATGCTGCGGTGCAAAGCCGCTTTGGGTTGGCTAGCCGCGTATAGGTAAGTAGAAGCGACAACCTTTGTGCGGGGTGTTGCATGCTGTGGAACATGTGCTATGATGTTCCACATCAAGCAACAGTGAGATACAAGGATGATTAAAACCTGGCTACATAAGGGGCTTGAAGAGTTTTTCACTACCGGCTCGACACGAAAAATCAACGCTGCTCATGAGAAACGTTTACGTACACGACTTCGAGTGATTGATCTGGCGGAGAAAATTGAGGATATGAACCTCAGCGGCTACAGGTTGCATCCTCTCAAAGGTGACAGAAAAGGTATCTGGTCAATCACGGTGACGGGGAATTGGCGTATTACTTTTGAATTTAAAGATGGTGACGCTTACATTCTTAATTATGAGGATTATCACTGATGACTATGCATAATCCCCCCCACGCGGGTGAAATCATTTCCGATATCATGGAAGACCTCGATATTGGAGTGCGTGAGCTGGCACGTGCTTTGGCGATTGCCCCTTCTACAGTATCACGAATGGTTTCTGGAGTGACAGCAATTACACCTGAGATGGCCATTAAATTGTCGGCGGTCATTGGTAGTACACCAGCAATGTGGCTTCGCATTCAGGCGGCATATGACCTGGATAGAGCAGCAAGAACGGTTGATGTTTCGGTACTGAATACCCGCTATAAGCCTACCCCCCTCTGCGGCACCAAATAAGCATTTTGAAAATGCTTGTGGTGACAGCGCAGATTATTGGCCATATCGATAACATGACTCGTCCAGTAGAGCCATAAATCCTGTACATCAGACTTATGGCGCTTCATGTTCCTCATGATGCTGGCTATTCGTTCTGTATCGAATAGCCCGCTAATCCCTTCTCCATTACTCTTTTCGCTGCAGCGTAATTCGCGTGAGTTCTGAAGGCCGTCCCAATCGTATCGCCATTCCCGGCCAGAGCGCGGTGCCGTTATTGACATAGAGTTGCATGCCATCCACATCATAAAGCCCTGAAACAAAGCCCGCGTTGGGTTTCACAAACAACCGATCAAATCCGACGATCAGTCCGCCGTGCGTATGACCGGAGAGCTGCAAATCGACTTTATGCGTGGCGTTCTGATGCGCATTCCGCGGCTGATGATCCATCAATATCACCGGGGCATTAGCGGGAACACCTGCCAGCGCCTGCTCGAGATCGGGGCCAATAGCCTCTCTGCGGGAAGCTGAGACATCGGGCAGACCGGCAATCACTAGCTCTGCGTCTCCGCGCTTAATGATTGTGTGGCTATTGAGCAACGGCTGTAGCCCCAACGTCGCGAGGTGTTCGGTCCAGCGCTGCTGCTCAAAGAAATATTCATGATTACCGGTGATGGCATAAACACCGTCTGGCGCATGCAAACCCCTCTGTGGCGCTACGTCATTTCTGCGATTTTCCAGGGTGCCATCAATGACATCGCCCGTCACCAGAATCAGGTCAGCATCCAGCGTCATCGCCTTTTTCACCATGGCGGTGGTCCATGCGGCGTTAAAGAGTTTGGTGATGTGCAAATCAGTGAGCTGAAGCAATTGATATCCTTCAAACTCCTTCGGCAGGTTGTCGATGTAAATCGTCACCTCTTTCACCGGCGGTACACGAATGGCCTGGTGCACGCCCACGGTGGACAACCCCATGGCAAAAAGCGCAGCCAGATAGCGCACGCCGGGCGTAATCACCAGCGGGTGTCGGATCAACAGTGAAATCACTGTCACAACGTCAATCAGGAACTGGGTAAAGGCGAGGAGCAAAACCGTTCCGAATGCCCAGTTAAACAGGATAATCACCGCGCGTGGCATTTCAGGGGAAAAGATGCCACCCGGCGTAAATCGGCTGATCAACAAGTATTGTGAAGCCAGTAACACCACCAAAGATAAGATGATCTTTAACACTAATGGCATGGCTAATGGAAAAACGAAACGTGCGATCACATACCAACTCGGTATGCTGAAAATCAGATGAAACATCACTCTCTTCCCTGGTCGATAAGCACTGTATCAGTGCAAAATTGAACTCATCATTTTTGAGTTATGAAGGTTTAAAACGCATATCAAAACGAACGCTAAGGAACTACTTCGCGATGCCCTCAGCCAGAGTGGCCATCAATCGCACCCGCCGTGATTCCAACTCGCTAATCTGGCGCTCGATGTCCTCCAACCGCTTGTACTGCAATGCCTGGGTCTCTGGGCAGAAAGCCGCGCCTTCGACCGTCAGCATACAATCGGGAAAGGAGCAGATTTCGGCAATGCTAAAACCGATATTAATGAGCCGTTGGATCTGCCGCACCTGTGTTACGGCCTGAGGTGGAAAATAACGATAACCATTACAGGCACGTTTTGAAGTCAGTAAACCGTGCCGATCATAATGACGGATTGCCCGAACGCTGACGCCTGACTGCTTCGCCACCTCTCCAATCGCCAACTGCATAAATCATCTCCAATAGGACGCTTGACTCTGACACCAATGTCAGGGTTCAGGATAGCCAGGAATCATTCATATCAGGAGGCTTTTATGCTGTTACACATCTCACGCACGTTTTGTGCACTTTTAATCATGCTATTTTCTACCGCGCTGTTTGCGGCGGAAAAGAACTACATCGTCACCGCCCCCGATGGTGTGCGGATCGCGGTACAAGAGTCGGGTAATCCTGGAGGATTGCCGATTATTTTTATCCATGGCTTGTTAGGCAGTCATCTTAACTGGGAAAAACAGCTCAACGATCCGCAACTCCAGCGCTTTCGCCTGATAACGTTTGATCTTCGCGGGCATGGTCTCTCAGACAAACCGCAGCAGGCACAGGCCTATAGCGATGGCAAGCGCTGGGCAGAGGATCTCAGAGCGGTGATCGAACAAAGCCATGCCCGAAATCCTCTGCTGGTGGGATGGTCGCTCGGCGGCGCGGTGATGACCAACTATCTGGCGGCATTCGGTGACCAGCAGATCAGTGGTGCGATCTATGTTGATGGTGTGGTGGAACTTACCCCTGCGTTAATCCCCGCGCACGACAAGGTTTATCGCGTCATGGTCTCGGAAGATTTAAAAACGCATCTCGATGGTGAGAAAGCCTTTTTGCAGCTTTGTTTCTACCAACAACCAGACCGCATAACCTTTGAACGGCTGTTGTCTAACGCTGCAATGGCTGGCTGGCCGATGCAGCGTGCAGTGATGTCGATGACAATCCCACTGGCGCAGGCGCTCAAGCACGTTCGTGTACCGTTACTGTTTATTTACGGTGAGCATGACGCGTTGATTAATCCTGCGGCATCGCTGAACAGAGCGAAGCAGATGAATCCCGCTATTCAAACGCGCATTTATAGTCACTCCGGCCATGCTCCCTTTATTGAGGAGTCTGCGCGTTTTAATCAGGACTTAGCCGCTTTTGCGGCTGCGCTCTGATTTAGCTATAACCTCTCAAAATGAACAGGGTTCAGTGCAGGACGTGCTGAACTCTATTCAGAGGGAATGACAACTTGAGAGATGAGCAACGCATCAGGAATGCTTTTTCACAGGTATGTTCACCCAAGGTGACTAATAAAGCGACGCGGTAGCGAGGTTCTATTTAATCAGCAACGCTCAGAAATTATTGGCTGAAATTAATATTCATATTTATCAGCTGGATATTCATATAGCAGTGCTTTATCACTCCTGCATGACTTTCCCCTGACTGGCAGATAAATCTTCAAGGAAGTTTATTTACGCAATAACCAGATGATTTACTGTTTATTCCTGATTATTACCTCTGATATTATTATCGCCACCAGGACGACACAGTCCGTATGGACGATTCGAGCGGATGACATCCAGAGGTAACATTGGAAATAACCTACAGCATCGACTTTCAGTACAAACGACGCGGCGACGAAACGCCGAGTCCCGCAGGCAGCGTTATTCGCACCTCCGGTGAGGAAACACCGGTCATGTTCATTCCGTCAGTGGGTGACTTTGTGGAAATCGGCGGTAATCCAGATGAGGATGAAAGTCTCTCCTCTTTTCGGGGCGTCGTGATATCACGCTTTTTCCGTTATGACCGCCAGTCTGATCAGGAAGTCTTTTGTCACGTCAATATTCTGGTGGAAGAGTCGTTCCAGAATTTTAGCAACCTCGTCCGGGATTAAGTGTTGAGTGCTAGTGTGTCAGTCGTAGCATCATGGCTTGTCCGAAGACCGCAATGTTTATGATGGCAGCCGGGAATGACTGCGGCTGTCCTCTAACATGTTCAAACCTCAAACCTCATCAATCCTAGGCGCCTTACATCTGATTATTTCTTCGCCACCCTGTCATTATCATTTTCGTTTTACCTCGTGCTTTTGTTAGTGTTTTTGCGAGAAAATTATCAGAGTCGCGTGCTGGATTATCATTTTAGCGCTAAAGTGGTTTAAAATTATCGTTTTCACTTAGAAATTAAAGGATTCAGCTGATGCTGGTGGGGTTTAAGGCGCTCTGCAAGCGCTATCACATTGAACTGGTTCAGCCACTGCGGGTGGAATCATCTATTAGCACGGTTCGCGCCACTCATGAGAATCAGGGACGCATCGAGAAGCGCTATCCTACCAGCTATCAGCCTGATGATAGCTTCTCAGGCCATTTTGCTTTCGGCCTCAAATATGAAGAGATCCATCTGGAGTTTTTTGCCCGCCTCTTCGCTGCCATCGGCCCTGAACCGATTGAAAGCTGGTGCCTGCGAGAACCCTTTGGCCAGTACGCACGCCGCACCGGCTTTCTCTACGAGTGGCTGACGGGTAATACGCTCACTAACGTGCCTGATTTGGCTAACGGCGGCTATGTTGCGGCGATCTCCGCGAAGGACTATCTGACGCGAACTGCAGCAATCAAGAATAAACGCTGGCGTATCAACGATAACTTACCCGGCTCGCCTGACTTTTGTCCTGTGATTCGCCGCACGCCTGAGGTTGAGAATGCCATTGCCTTTGATGTCAGGGCAGCACTGCATGAACTGGATGATACCTTTGGCGCAGATGTTCTGCTGCGAACCGCCAGCTGGCTGACTTTCAAGGAATCCCGGGCCAGCTTTTTGATTGAGAAAGAGGCAGAACAGGCCGATCGTATTCAGCGTTTCGCGCATGTGATCGCGCAATATTGCGGCCAAATCGACGATCCACTCAGTGATGAAAGCCTGCATATTCTACAAAAAGGGATTCTTGGCCATGATGCCCTCGGTTTAGGGCTGCGTCGCTCGCCGGTCTTTGTCGGACAGGCCACGATGCGCGAGGACATCGTGCATTACGTGGCGCCACAATTTGAAGACCTGCCGCAGTTTATGCGTGGATTACAAGAATTTGAGCTCTCCACGCGTGGCGCCGAGCCCCTGGCAAGAGCGGGCGTGATTGCTTTCGGCTTTGTCTATATTCATCCGATGCGCGACGGGAATGGTCGTATTCACCGCTTCCTGATTAATGACGTATTGATACGCGACGGCGCCATCCCTGAGGGCGTTATTCTGCCGGTCTCGGCCAGTATCACCAGCTCACTGGATTTCCGCGTGGGCTATGACCGCACACTTGAAGTGTTTTCAAAACGCCTGATGCGCCGCTACGCGACCTCCTGCCATTTCGGTGGGATCGTGATGTATGACGATGGTACACCGAGCAACTTCTCTTTCTCTGATTATGATGATGCCCGTTTCGCCTGGCGCTATCCGGATTTAACCTCGCACGTGCTGTACACCGCTAAAGTGATTGAGCACACCGTACGCGTGGAAATGGCCGATGAAGCCAGAGTGTTGACGATTTTCCAGCAGGCGCAGGAGAGACTGAAGGAAGTGCTGGAGATGCCGGATCAGGATGCAAATCGCATTATTCGGTCATTGAAGGAAAATGGCTGGCAGGTGTCGGGGAAGCTGAGGAAGGAGTATCCACAGTTGGAGGATGCTGCAAGGGCGGAAAAGATTGTGGTGGCGGTTAAGTCGGCGTTTGAGGAGGGGAGTTAAGGGATAGCTTCTGTGAAGTATGATAGGGAGAATTAGCTGTTGGGGAGAGATATTTATATTGAGGTCAATGCCGATAGTTAATTTCTGTGAGTAAACAACATTTCACAAAGTGTTACGGAAGGCATTAATAAATGACTTTTCCATGAACGTTAATCATTAAATTCGAGGCAGTGATGCGAAGGTGCATGTGGCTCAATAATGTCCCTTGTATACATTATGACAGTGAAATTATAGGATGATTCCCTATCGCCATTAATCAAACAGAGATTAAACTTAACAAGGGTAATCAACGGGAGGATATATGGACGATTGCATCATTTTTAGCGAGGGCAAGCAACCCTTTATTAAAAAGTATCCCGCAACAGCACTCATATTGAAATTTATAATCCTGTGACAGGAAGTTTCGATAAGTTCAGGTTTCATGCTGTTTTAAAGGGAAGAATGACACGTAATCCCCAGCGATTTCTCTATGCAGGGAAAGGGAAAACAGACCCCTATGAAGAGTGGGATGTCTGGCAGCATATCCATCATTTAAATCCATCGCCTGTATCCATTTCCTGAAGTGGATATGACTTAGCAGGGGGTGTTAGGTTGAATTTAAGGAATGTCATCAGTGTTAATGACTAAATCTCACCATGCAGTAGACTGCTTTTTTGGATTAAAAACACCTCAAGGCATGTGTTGATCGATTTTAATTTTAAGTTAATCATTATCCCACCCTGGCAAGATAGAGCCGATTTAACAACCGCCCCCTGACGACTAACCTGATAAATAGCATTCTACCGACGTTGTAATCTGGTACTAGATGCCGATTTTTATTGATCGTGTTCGAGGACGTAACCTAAGTCATTATCAGCTATTGAAAGCCACGGATAAATAGAGTGTATTCAGCTCTGGCTTCAATTATGCCGGTGGCAGTTACACGCAAGTAAAACAGCTAGAACTTAGTGGCTACTTTACGCAGCTTAGTGATTTCCACCAGCAGAATTATGTCGGTATGACCAAGACGTTGTCGTCGGGCCCGGGAAAACTGAAAGCAGATTTGCGCTGTTTCAACAGCCGGAGTAATGGCAATGAGTACGGCGGAAGTGTTGATAACAACGCATACGGCAGCATTGCATCTTAGTCAGCGTGGGGCAGCACGTTTGGTGTGGGTTATCAGCAGCTAACGGGGCCGAGTGGCTAGCCTTACCTCGATTCGGGTCAGTCGGTTGATGGCGTATCAACTGTAACATCCGGCAGCGCAAATTAGCTTGTGAGCGAGTCGCCGTTATCTAAATTTAAAACTGCACATGAGCGAGCGCTGGTCCTACGTTCCACTGCAAAACTGTACACGCTGGGTTTTCCTGGAATCAGTTTTAATAGCAGCTATGTTTCGGGTAGTCATGAGCTCGTATCCAGCGCCAGTGGCAATTAGAATGAATGGGTTCGCGAACTGGGGCTAAGTTATCAACTGTCTGAGAGCGTGGCAAAAGGTGTCACCCTGGCTGGAAGAACGTCACCTATCTTATCAATATTACCGGCACGCGTAGGCAGGATCAGGACATGCTGGTCGTTAACTGGAAATTTAGGATTATGTATAAGCGCTGATGAAATTAAAGTGGTGCATCCGGTTGATCGTATTAGCCCGCCGGATTACTCCGCGTATTTTTAACTTTCGTTTTGCATCCATCTCTCTGCGCTTTGACCGCAGGATTAACGTGCTCATCCAGTCGAAACCACAAGTGACCTTTTCGGATCGAGATGAATTTCATGCCTTCAAACCCAGGATACCGCATAGACCAGTGAGACCCTGCAGACTGTCCTGTGGTGACAGAACTTTGGGCAGCGAGTAGTTGAAGAACATCAGATAAGGGATCCATAATTTTCTCACAAAATAATTCGCGGCTTTGCGTTAGTAAAAGGCTAATGACTTTGGATGAGAGTGGCAAGCTTGCGGTTGGCGCAACTGAGCTTGGTCAAATTGGCGGCTGTTTTCTGTGTAAAATAAATATCAGTTAAAACGATAAATAAAAAGTCATTAGCTCGCGCTAATGACTGCTTAAAAATCAGAATATAACTGAATAATTAAGACCGAATGTTCTGCCGCGGCCCTTATAGGTATAAAGTCCGGCGTCGCCATAGGTTGGGCTGTAAAGCCCTGGAGCGCGCTGTCCCCATGCGGTGGTATAATCTTTGTCTAATAGGTTTTCCACGCTGAAACTGAGCTTTCCAACTGGCAAAGCGTAACTGCCTAAGAAATCAACGGTGTTATAGCCATTGATCTTCTTGCCATCAGCATCTGAAACATCGAAAGTCTGGGTGCTTTGAACTCTCAGGCTCCAGTCACCCGGGGCCCAATTTAACCAGGCACTGACTTTAGATGGGCTTGCACTGTCAATTGTCAACTTTTCCCATTTTCCATCGACGCGAGTTTCAGATTTTATAATGTTGAAGTTAGAACCCGTGCTCCACTCGCTGTCATTGAAGAAATAATCAACTTGCCCTTCAACACCATAAATCCGGCGCTTATCGTCATCCAGATTAATGGTCATATCGGTTTTATTAATGCTGATGGTTTTATCAGAGAGCGAATAATAAGCCGCCAGCTGGGTACGCAGATTATCTCCGGTATAACGCCAGCCAAGCTCGTAAGCATCAACTTTAATGCCATCCAGTTTGGAGTCATTGACGTTAACGCTGTTAGTCAGGTTGTAATGGCCGTTAGCCAATTGGTAGGTGCCAGAACCATAATATTTCGCCAAATCGGGTATTTCAAAGCCCTGCGAGAAGTTAAACCATACCTGCTGGCGCTCGGTTATGCGTCCCAAAATCCCGGCATTAAACAGCAAATTATTATAGTCCGTTGAGCCACCTGGAACGGCATCAGCCGAGGTTGCCCGACCGGTCGCAATGGCTTGCTGCTGGGCGTAGCCAACAAAGTCATCGACTTTGTTCTTCGTATATTGGTAACGAACACCACCGCTGAGCGTGATGGCATCTATGTCATAACTGGATTGCAAGAAG
Organism: Pantoea sp. SM3; assembly: GCF_000963995.1. NCBI lineage: Bacteria > Pseudomonadati > Pseudomonadota > Gammaproteobacteria > Enterobacterales > Erwiniaceae > Pantoea > Pantoea sp. SM3. Next base: position 52,593 of record NZ_JZRD01000015.1, on the reverse strand, counting down.
GGCGCCAGATTAGTGATGCTGTAGCCTGGATAGCGCCCGACGTTATAGGCATTTTCCAGGGTCATTCCACCACTTTGTGCCGCGGTGTTCAGGTTAAAGAACTGCTGGTTGGCATCAAACGTTTCATGGTCAGCATCTACGCCGTAATTCAGCGTCAATGCATCCAGGGGTTTACTGTTGAGGGTCAGTTTACCGCCGTAGAAATCGGTTTTCTGCTGTGAGGCGCCAATACTGGTTACCCGGCCACCGCTGAGCGTAGGGAAGGGGTAGAACGTGAGGTTTTCATCACGATAGTAAATCTGTGCCACCAGATCCTGGCCGAGAAAATCGGTATTAGAATATTGCAGGTTGATCAGATGGCGTTCAGTGCCAGGCAAACGATCGGAGTTGAGATTGCCAGAGTTGTAAGCGTTAGCAGAACCGGTTACAGCGGAAAAATTTTCACCCAGATACAGTCCATGCTTGCCATCAGATTCGCTTTTGAAATACTGCGTGGTGAGCTGCAACTGCTGGTTTTCATCGATATTCAGCGTTCCCGTGCCCATGATATCCATACGATTGGAGTACTGCAGCCCGGTCTGGGTATTATCAATGATCACCTCATCGCCTTTGCCATCATACCAGCCGCCGTAACGCTGATACGCCACTGACAACCGACCGGATGCTTTATCATTCCCGCCACTTACCCCGGCACCGATATTCTCATCATGATCGTTATGGCTGTTGAAGCCACTTTTGGCACCGGTCTGTAATTCAACTTCGCTACCCGTCTGACCTTTTTTAGTGACGATATTGATCAGGCCGCCGGTACTGCCGCCGCCATAGAGTGACGTGGCGCCTGAAATCACTTCAATACGCTCAATATTAAATGGATCGATGGAATCAAGCTGGCGGCTGTCGCTGCGTGATGAATTCAGGCGAACGCCGTCCACCATCACCATCATTGAACGTCCCCGCATGTTCATGCCGTAATTGGTTCGCCCCTGGCTACTGACATCCATGCCCGGAATGAGCTGCGCCAGTACTTCCTTTAACTCTTTACCGCCCTGAACCTGCTGCTCAATTTCGGCCTGCTCAATAATCCATGTGGTCTGTGCCATTTCCGCGACGCTACGGTGGGAGCGGCTGGCGGAGACCACCATTTGATCTTCCTTTGTCTCTTCAGCCCAGGCGCTTGAAGTGAGCATAGCGAGCAAACACGGTTTTAATACCCAGAGATACGGCTGTTTCATTTTTTATTTTTTTCCGATGAAGTGTTCAATACAGAACTGAATTAACGGTACGTTGAGGTTCCTGACCCTGCACCTCTGGCTGCTGTGTTCGCCATTGGATAACGCCAGGGGTTGTAGCCAGCTCGAAAGGCTCATCTGGGTGCGCACGATTAAGAATGCGTGCAGCTCGCCAGGCCATCAGGCTAAGCTGGGGTTCTGCAATGCCCAGGCTTTGCATCCCGGCATTGACGGCAAAAAGGCTGTTACTGTTTGGCCCATCCCAGTTAAGGGTGAAATCGGTGTTGATTTGGAAATTCTCATCTGGATCCAGCTGCAACCGATGTGCAACAGGCGCCAGAAAAGCGGGACGAGCTGGGCGATAGCCGGTAGCAAATATCACCACATCGGTGGCCAGCTGCTCTTCGCCATGGTCGAGCTGATGACGCAGTGTCAGCTGTGAGTGATCCTGTTGATTTGCAATATGGGTGACCGAACGAGATGGCATCAGATGCGCCCAGGGCTGTTCACGCAGAACTTCAAAGCGGTGGTACATCGCCCGGTAGATAGCGAGCAGCGATTCTGTGGTAATGCCATCCGATGTCATTTTTTGTTCGTTCAACATCTGCTGGCGAGCGCTTTCACCTAAGGTGGAGAAACTCTCCAGGTATTCCGGAGTGAAATACTCATTGGCAAAGGCGGCTTCATCCAGCGCGTTGAAGTTATTACGGCGGGAAACCCAATTCAGGGCGGCGGGCTGGCCCCATTCACCGCGAAAGATATTCAGAAACAGATCGGCTCCGCTTTGACCTCCACCCACAATAGTGACGCGTTTACCTTTAAGGTCCGGCCTGCGAAGCATCATTTCGCTGGCATGGAAGCAGCGATCGCTCTGCTCTGAAACGCATCCAGGCAGACTTGCCTGTTTACCAATCCCCAGGCACACATGGCGTGCGTGATAGCGATCCTGAGCGGTTTCTACGGTGAAAAGCTGAGTTGCGTCATTAAAACTGACACGCGTTACCGCCTGGCTGAATGCCAGATTGCTCAGGCGAGCCGCGGCCCAGGAGAGGTAGTCTGAAAACTCCTCGCGTGACACCGTTCGCTGTTCGGTGGTCAGGAAACGGTAGAATTTTTTCCGCTGGACAAGATAGTTAACAAAGCTGTAGCGATTGGTGGGTTCAACCGCACTCACTAAATCCTTGAGGAAACTGGTTTGCATGGCACAATCCGGCACCATCATGCCGGGATGCCACGCAAAGTGGGGTTTGCGTTCAAGAAATAGAGACGTAAATCCTTCCAGGCCTTCAGCCAGTGCGGCGACGCTGAGGTTGAAAGGCCCAATGCCGATGCCAATAAAATCGTAGGTTTTCATGATTCTGACTCCCGGGTGGCCAGATAGAGGGGGTTATCAAGATCGGTAAGGTAATTTGGCAACATGCGGCTGCCACCGTCATGCTCAGAAAAAGTCAGTTTTACTGGGTTGAGAACAACGCGGATGATTTGCGGTTTGAACAGGTCGAATAACGCGAAACGATCAGCCATGGCCGGATGCTTCTCCATATATTGCTGAAGCACTCTGGCAAGCAGTCGGTAAAAATTCGGCTCACTGATACCGGACTGAAGCGTGAGTCGGGAGATGAAACGCAGCACGGTGACAAAGTGTCCGGTCTGTAAGTCATGGATTAGGTAGTCAGCGCTGAGTCGGGCGGTCACTTCCTTAACGGATTCAGGCAGAGATGACGCTTCCGGAAATGCGTCGTCGACCAGACGCATATCGCCCTGGAAGTCTTTAAGCAGGATGCGCTGCGGAATGTTGTCTTTCATCACCAGCGTGACATTTTGCCCATGGGCAATGAGCGCAACGCCATAACGACACATCAGGTGATAGAAAGGGATCACCGCGACTTTAAACATGCGGCTCAGCCAGCTTTCTGCATCCAGCGTTGAGCGTGCAATCCAGGCGCTAATTAGCGGATATCCGGCGTTATCCGTCTCCATCAATGCGGCCATTAGCACCGCCTGCTCGCCTTGTTGCAGATAACAGGAGGGATTTTCGCGCCAGATGACACCGAGCATCTCCTGATAGCGATAAGGTGCACCAGCCAGCGCGGCGTAACTTTCGTGCGCCAGATACCCTGCGGCCGGTTCGGCGAGGATTTGCGCGCCCGTTGCACGTAGCGTCTCATCTTGTGCAAATTGCTGCTTCAACCAGCCAGAGGCCAGCGGCCCGGCGGCAATGTATTTACCAGGAATGCCGCGATAGCAGGAGGTGTTGTAAATGGTCAGCGGTAGTTTGATATCAAAGCGCGCGACGCGGCTTACATTGGTCAGCGTGCGCAATGATTGCTGCGCCAGATAGCTATCCCCAAATTCCCCCAGCTCGACCATGTCACGGCGAGCCAGATAAGGCAGGAAGTGGATGGCGATTTTTTGATGCCACTGCCACGGGTGAACGGGCACCGCAATCCAGCTATCGTCGAGCTGAAAAGACTGCCAGCATTGGCGGAAACGCGTTAGCTCGGCGCTGTCCATGGCGCTGGAGATTAACCCTGCGATATCGCAGTTTTGGTCCTGACTCCAGACGAACTTATCCCGCCGCACCGCTATCCAGTGCAGACGAAATCGATTCCGGTACTCCGGGGCATAGGCGCGTAATGCATCGATTCCCCATCCGCGGCGACCCTTATTGAAAATGAACTTTGGATGCCCGCTGAGCAGGCATTGTAGTTCATCAGGATCGAGATCAATCAGATCGTCCGCAGTCAGAGACTGACGCGCTTCCCTTAGTTGCATATCACCACGAAGCGTTGCGTAGAGGTCTTCCAGGTGTTCAGCTGTCTGGGCATCGCTCATCTCCAGCACCGTCGCCAGTTGATGCAACAGGGCATCGGCCTCCGCGGGTCCGCCGCTGAGTGAGTCGGGCACGATGTGCAACCAGCCCCAGATACTGCGGCTGGCCGTAAAGTCCCACCGCACGGCACCCACGACGATGGCCCAGCGGCCGGAACTTTCTTCGCTGGCATGCAGCGCACGCTCATACTCAAGCTCAGCGAGAATTTTGGCGATCATCTCGCGATTGACCTGCTCCCACATCACAAGCCCACCTCCGTAAAGAAGCGGTGGCGCTCACTCATCACCAGACGGGAGCGTTTATGCGGAAAGTCGAATTCCTTGAGGGTGTGATAGCCCGCTACCGGGAGGTGACGGAAAAGACGTTGATTGTCGAAGCGGGGTTCAGCCACGACGCGCTGGGTACGGGATTCGTCCAGGAACAGAAAATGCGTCAGTCCGCGTAACCAACTGCGGATATGGTGCGCACCTCGCCACGTTTCTTCACCCACCAGCATATGCAGGCCACGATCGTAGGGCTGCCAGCGATAATGGCGACCGATACGATCTTCAGCCGCCCAGTAAACTTCGAAATATCCAAAAGGTTGATCGTCGAAACAACCTATCAGCGGATAGCAGTAACCTGAATCAAGCTGTTTACGCAGGTAAGTTTCCAGTTCTGGCTGCGGCGCGGCCATTTCCCAGAAGGCATTGACACGGGGATCGTTCATCCAGCGAGTAAAGCGCTCGGCGTCTTGTGCAATGTCTGCTACGCGGAAACTGAGTGTCCGCTTAATCTGGGGATCGTAACGGCGATAAACTTCGCCTTCCGGACGGGCAGGGCGCACGGGATAATAGAGCTGACGCTCCTGGTCAAACTGCATCTTCCCGCGGGCTACTGCGGGTTCGCTTCTGCACCAGAGTGGCAGCTGCCAGAAAGTCTCACGCGAGAAGAAGTCGCCGTTGACCGCGTCAAATAATTTCTGCGCCTGCGTTTCGTGTTGCCACTGTTCCCAGGGAAGGTGGATACCGCTTAGCTGTGGCGCTGCGACCAATAACTGGTCGATGACGTCAACAAGCCAGCCATCAGGCATAGAGGGGATCAGCGGCAATGATGCGCTGTTATCCAGTCCCAGCATCAAGGGTAAGAACTGCTCGGTTTGAGAACAGTAGAACCCCTGATTAACATGAACAATGTTTGCCTGCGGCATCATGACTTCTCCCTGTAAAACGGATTCTGGAAATCGAAGTAGATCACCGCCGGATCGACGATGGTGTTTTCGTTATGATCGTGGAGGTAACAATGGAAGTTGCCTTTGCAGTTCCAGTGTTTGCTATCGAGAACGTAATCCAGGGTGCGGGTATCGCTGACGCTGTTGCGTAACGCCGCCAGTTTGTCGCGCACCTGTTCCATCAGAAGAAGCTCAGTGGAGAAACCCGCAGCACCCAGCGCCGCGGTCACGGCAAGGGTCGAGTTTACTAACAGGTAATAAGGGAAATAACGCAGCACCTGATCCCAACTGAAGTGATTTTCGGCATCGGTTTCATCAATTTCGGCGAGCCAGTTGCTGGCATTTTCCGTGAAGCCGCTTCCCTGGCAGTCGCGATAAAGCAGGCCGATGGGGAGATCTTGCTGCATCTCCACCAGAATGTTTTGTTGGTGCGCCAGCAGCACCAAACCGAAGTTTGCTTCAGCGCTAAACAGGGGCAGCAGCACGTGATCGCAATAGGCGTTGAGCCAGCACTGCGCTGCCTGCGGTAAAGATAATCCCAGCCTGACGCTTAACCTGCGCACTGCCGCTGCCAGCAGGCTATCGCCTCCGTCAGGTGCAGCCTGTGTAAGACTTACCAGCACATTAGTCTGCGTTTCCGGAGTGTCGAAAAGCAGGTTTACCCTCAGTGCCATCAGACTCTCTTCCTGGATGACACCTTCCACATCGCGCAAACCGGCCCAGCCGTCTTCTTGCATGACCCGCATCGTGGGATGTTGCATCTGCATCGTTTGCCATTGCGCTGTCTGAGCAAGACGAGCAAGGCGCATACCGCGTTTCACCTCCTTCACCGACAATGTGCGAACAGAATTTGTCAGACGTACGCTGAGTGAAAATTTGATCATGTCGTTGCTGGCGGGAGAGTAAAGCGAACGGGACGAGCTGGTGGGGAACCATTCGCTGCCGGCTTCCCCTAAATCGACCAATGCCCCTTGCGCGACCAGTTGCTGGCACCATGATTGCGATAGCAGATGCTGTGCCTGCCAGGGATGCATCGGCACCAGCCAATGCGTATCGGTGAAATGGTGTAACAGATCTGGCGCATTTTGGGCGGTGAAGCGAAACAGTCGTGCGCGTAACGTCAGCCCGAGGCTCTCGCCAGCAATGTACTGCTTTTCAACGGATAACCAACGCAGCGGAAAGCGTGAGCCAAAATCAGGCAGATAACGCCGCGCCTCTGATTCACTGAATGGCTCATGCGATTTAGGCGCAGGATGAAAAGCGTGTCCCACCAGCAGCGCTTGTTCGGCGTCTGAAAATGAGAGCGGTTGTTGCCGCAAAGCTGGCCAGCGATGACGCAGATTAATTGCATGCCAGGTATTGGTATGGCTTTCCTGCACCCGATGTTGGAACCGTTCAATGGCGTTGCTTTTCAATTCCGTTCTTATGGCCGGTTTTGCCAGGATCAGTGACACCCATTGTTCAAAACTGACTGGCTCACCCACCGGGAATTCCGGGCTAATGAGCAGGGCTGGGAATTGATACTGATGATGTTGAGTAGGGGAAAAATAACGCAGTGGAAAACAGAGGGTATGAGAAGACGATAGCGGCAAAATGATGTGTTCATTTTGCAGTGGAGGCGCCTCCGTGAGATGTTTCCAGTCACGTGTTTCACGGAAAAGTGCGTTGAGAAAACATTGCGCCGCCACGTCTACTTCCGACGTCCGAGATAGATAATTCATAAGATAATCTCGCAGATCAACTGATAATGATTATCGTTATGATAAGTATTTCATTTACATTGACAACTGTTTTTGCAATATTTACATACATCTTAAGTCATATATATCCCTGTATTTAACGGTGTATTTACAAATTAATGTCAGTCATTTCAGGTTTGTTTAGTTTGAGGGTGGTAAGAAAATCCTCTTGGCCACTGGCTTTATGTGCCGGTTTGTTGGGGATTGGACAGAATGGCTTATTAGTTGTTCTGCCCCATTTGGTGGACTTGACGGGCCTCACCCTTTCCACCTGGGCAGGATTACTGCTCTTTGGTTCCATGCTCTTTCTGCCTGCTTCGCCTTGGTGGGGGAAAGTATCCGAAGTGAGGGGCTGCAAGTTCGTGGTCGTCGCGGCTCTGACCGGATATTTGTTGAGCTTTGGCGCACTGGCTGCTGTGGTAGGTCTGATGTCACAACACGCTCTCGGTGCGGGTCTGGGGCTGATGGGCTTAATTCTCTCCCGCGTCATTTACGGCCTGACTGTATCGGGCTTGGTGCCTGCCGCACAAACGTGGGCCATGCAACGATCGGGGCCAGAGCAGCGAATGGCCGCTTTAGCGACTATCAGTTCCGGCATCAGCTGTGGAAGACTGCTGGGTCCCCCTTTAGCCGCACTTGCTTTAGGTCTGAGTCCCATGGCGCCTTTATTGTTAATGGCCGGGGCGCCTTTGTTCGCATTACTCCTGATCGGCGGACAATATGCGGATCCTCCTCTTGGCGTCATGCCGCATCAATCCACACGTTTCCACAGCAAACTGTTGCCATTCCTTTGCCTGGCTTTACTGCTGGCGGTCGCTATCAGTCTGATGCAGATTGGCCTTGCACCGCTATTGCATCATTCTATCCAGCTGCCTGATGCCGTCAGCTATCATCTTGCATGGCTGTTGAGTCTGGCCGCGGTAAGTACCTTGCTGGCTCAATTTCTGGTGGTGAGGCCGCAGCGTCTGGGCATCACGTCGCTTTTGGTTGTGGCGGGCATGCTGATGATCGCAGGCTTAGCCATGATGGTGATGGGCAATTTACCGGTGTTATATGCCGGGATCGCCGTCACCTCTTTTGGCACAGCCATGGCCACGCCAGCCTATCAGTTACTGCTTAATCAGCAGCTCTCAATCGGCAAAGGAGCGGGTTTGATCGCGACCAGCCATACGCTTGGTTATGGCGTCAGTGCGCTGTTGGTACCCTTGATTACGTGGCTGGCAGGACAGGACCACTTAATGGCGGGTGCATGGAGTGCATCAATATTCTTCTTCATGATCACCCTCTGGCTGGTGGTCATTTTTAAATCAGAAAGTCAGCGCTGAGCGCCAGGAAAGAAGCATGGCCACCGTTCCCGGTTATAGAATATTTAATGTCACACTTTTGCAGAAGAGATGGCTGACCCCTTCACTGATGAGCTGTGTGTTCACTGGCGACCAGGTCGCGCAGATGAAGATGGATGGGCCGGACCAGCGCATCAAATTACTCCTCCCTTCTTCCAGCGGCCTTGCTTCAGATTTGACTGAGAGCGGCGCATGGTGGGATCAACTTAAAAGCATCCCCGCTGAACAACGGCCAATACTCCGCACTTATACGCTTCGACACGTCAATGCGACTGAGAGAAAAATGGACGTGGAGTTTGTCATTCACGGCATAGAAGGACCTGCATCGGCTTGGGTGTTATCTGCCAGCCCAGGTGATTCTCTACAGATTGTTGCGCCTAATCGTGAACATGAAGCCAGCAGCGGTGGATATGAGTGGAAACCCGATCCTGAGGTGGAGCGAGCATTGATCATTGCTGATGAGACAGCGCTACCTGCGGTTAAGGGGATTTTAGCGCAAATGGCTGAAATGCCTTCTCCGCCGCAAACTCAAGTCTTTCAGGAAGTCCCATTAGAAAAAGACGTTGTGGACCTGAGCAAATACGCCTTTGCTGAGGTATTTTGGCTTCCACGCGACAAACTAAACACCGTTCACGGCGAAGCACTGTTGGCCGCGGTAAGAGAGCAAGCTGTTATCCCTGCTGACACAATCAATACGTTCCATGACTGCGCGTATGAAAGCGAACAGGAAGATCTGTGGCAGAGTGCAGAAAGCATGAATAAACGGTTTTATGGTTGGGTTGCGGCTGAGTCTTCAACGGTAAAACATATTCGTCACTACCTGGTTGGGGAGCGAAATATTGAGAAAACTCTGGTCAGCTTTATGGCGTACTGGAGCAAAGGGAAAGTATGAACCTGACGATGTAAAACCCACCTACCCGGTTTTTCCATCGCCCGATTGCGTCTATTTTTCTCTACAATCTCTGTATCAAAAAACCAATTGAACCTTAGCGGCGCGCTCTTTATCCGAAGCGAGGTCTAATGCTTGTGCGGCATCAACCATATTTATAGAGTTTGCGTGTAGCTATGCTGCGGGGAACTGAAAACCTGCTGCGGGGTGCCAGGCAGCTAATGGCTGACCTGGTGACCAGCAGCACGCCGTCAGTGAACCCGAACGCATTCCGCTCCAGCCGTTTTACCGATGGCGTAGTGATTCGCGCGCAGCGCTGTTGTGATAATGGGAATACGGTCCAAGCTCCACTGAGACAGGCCTGGATGGCATTAAGCGATCTGCGGTAATGCCTTCAGGAGTTTATCCAGCGTAACCGGATAATCTCTTACCCTGACTCCCGTCGCGTTGTAGATGGCATTCACTATAGCCGCACCGACACCACATAATCCCAGTTCACCCACGCCCTTGGCTTTCATCGGCGAAGAGACCGGGTCGGCATCTTCAAGAAAGATGACTTCCTGATCGGGAATATCAGCATGAACCGGCACTTCATAGGCCGCCATGTCGTGATTGACAAAGAATCCCAACCGGGTATCCACCGCGAGTTCTTCCATCAGTGCGCCACCTAAGCCCATTGTCATCGCGCCGATGACCTGACTACGCGCGGTTTTCGGGTTGAGTATTCGACCCGCTGCACAGACAGCCAACATGCGGCGCACGCGCACTTCCCCTGTGCAGATATCCACGGCTACCTCGGCAAAATGCCCGGCAAAGGTGGATTGCTGATACTGCTGATCGAGATCGCCAAACTCAATGGTGTCTTCTGCCGTCAGAGTGCCTTGAGCCGCCGCTGCAGTCAGCGGCACGCTGCGATGACCTGAGCGCACTTCGCCCCCTACAAACTCTGCTTCATCAGGATTGATACCCAGTGCTGTCGCCACCTGCTCACGCAGCTTCACACAGGCGGCATAAACGCCGGCTGTTGAGGTATTCGCGCCCCACTGACCGCCCGATCCTGCAGAGACCGGGAAATCTGAATCTCCCAGTTTCACCGTCACTTGTTTGACAGGCACGCCCATCATTTCTGCCGCTGTCTGGGCGATGATGGTGTAGCTACCGGTACCAATATCCGTCATGTCAGTTTCGACGGTGACGATGCCTTGTGCATCCAGATGCACACGTGCACCGGAGGGGGCAAGGAGATTGTTGCGGAATCCAGCGGCCACACCTAAGCCCACCAGCCAGCGCCCGTCTCTCACCTGCGCAGGTGATGCATTACGCTTTTGCCAGCCGAATTTATCTGCGCCGGTGCGCAGACACTCAATCAGCTGGCGGCGTGAGAAGGGGCGTTGGGTATCGGCGGGATCAACCTGAGTATCATTCAGTATGCGGAATTGCACCGGATCGATGCCCGCTTTTTCTGCCATCTCATCAATGGCAATTTCCAGCGCCATTAATCCCGGCGCTTCACCCGGTGCCCGCATCGCATTGCCTTCCGGCAGATCAAGCGTTGCCAGACGCAGGCCCGTCAGACGGTTGGCTCCGGCATAAAGGAGTTCCGTCTGTTGTACTGCGGTCTCAGGCGTACCGTTCGGCAAATTACCCGACCAGCTAATATGCGAAATGCCCGTAATATGCCCGGACTTGTCGGTACCCATGCGAATGTGCTGGATCGTCGCCGGTCGATGGGTGGTGTTATTGGGGATCATTGGCCGGGGCAGCATCACTTTTACCGGACGTTTAACGACACGCGCACCTAAAGCAGCCAGCAGGGCATCACTGCGCAGAAACAACTTTCCGCCAAAACCCCCGCCAATATAAGGCGACAGCACCCGCACTTTTTCCAGCGGCAGGTTCAGGGTCTTCGCGAGATCGGATCGGCACCAGTTAATCATCTGATTTGATGTCCAGACCGTTACCCTGTCTTTATTCCACATGGCCATTGAAGCATGAGGTTCCATGGCCATATGGCTTTGGTCCGGCGTGGTATAGGTTTGGTCCAGCACAAACGCCGCTTCACTCAGGGCACGCTCTGCATCTCCTACGATTTTATCCGGAGTATCTTCGGGTGGAGAGGTGACGGAGGGTTTCGCATCCTCAAGGCTGTAAACCCCTTCTTCTTGCTGATAGCTAACTTCTACCAGCTGGGCTGCCGCACGTGCCTGTTCAAACGTTTCAGCGACAACTAATGCCACAGCCTGATGGTAATGTTCGATATGGTATTCAGCCAGCAACGTTGCCGTGTTCATCTCTCCCTTACCGAGTTTGCCCGCGTTTCTGGCCGTGACAACGCCTAAGACGCCCGGAGCACCTTCAGCGGCTGCGGTAATGAGTGAAGTCATTTTTCCTTTGGCAATCGGGCTGCCCACCACGTACCCATACGCGACATCGGGCGCTTCATCATGCCATTCATAGGCGTAAGGCGCGCTACCGGTGGTTTTAAGCGGACCATCAATGCGATCTAAGGGGCGTCCCACGTATCTGAGCTGGTCAATAGGATTGGTGCCGGCAGGTTTCTCAAATTTCATGGTTTTGCCCTCGCTTCTGCCAGCACCGAAGCCAGGGTGCGCTTCGCCAGTACCAGCTTAAATTGGTTATCCGCCGTAGGTTGCGCATCCTCAAACAACTTATCGAAAACCGGCTGAGAACCCTTGGGCAGTTCGCTGTCTGCTGATGTCCGCCGCCAGGGCTGGTGCGCTACACCGCCCACGGCGATCCTTCCTGAGTTATCGCGGTGTACGATAGCGGCAATGGAAACCAGTGCAAAAGCATAAGAGGCGCGGTCGCGCACTTTACGGTAGATATGCGTGCCTCCCACCGGCGGCGGCAGTAAAACCGCGGTAATAAATTCGCCAGCGTTAAGCACCGTTTCAAGGTGAGGCGTCTGACCTGGAGCGCGGTAGAATTCGTCGATAGGAATTGCGCGCTCGCTGCCATCCGGGCTGACGGTTTCGATGGTGGCATCCAGCAGTCGCATGGCTACGGCCATGTCGCTGGGATGGGTCGCGATACAATCGTTACTGACACCCACCACGGCATGCTGACGGCTGTAACCCCCGATCGCCGCACAGCCGCTGCCGGGCTGACGTTTATTGCAGGGCTGATGGGTGTCATAGAAGTAAGGGCAGCGCGTGCGCTGGAGCAGATTTCCTGCGGTCGTGGCCTGATTACGTAACTGACCGGACGCCCCCGCGAGCAAGGCACGTGAAAGAACCGCGTAATCCCTGCGCACCCGCATGTCAGCGGCAAGATCGGTGTTACGCACAAGCGCACCGATACGCAGCCCACCTTGCTGGGTGGGCTCAACTTTATCCAGCGCCAATCCGTTCACATCAATGAGATGAGCGGGCGTTTCTATCTCCAGCTTCATTAAATCCAGCAGGTTGGTGCCGCCAGCAATAAACTTTGCGCCGGGGTTTTGCTGTACACGCCTGGCGGCTTCCAGAGGAGAGGTGACTTTTTCATAGCTGAAGGCTTTCATGATGTCTGACCCTCCGCGTAGTCTTCAATAGCGGCGAGGATATTGGCGTAGGCCCCGCAGCGGCAGATATTGCCGCTCATACGCTCGCGAATTTCATCTGCATGCCGCGTTGGCTGCTCCAGCAGGTCTGAGGAAACGTGGCTGGGGATCCCGTCTGCAATCTCTTTCAGAACGGCCACGGAAGAGCAAATCTGTCCCGGCGTGCAGTAACCGCACTGATAGCCATCATGTTTGATGAATGCAGCCTGTAGCGGGTGCAGATTGTCCGGCGTCCCCAGGCCTTCAATGGTGGTGACCTCAGCGTGCTGCTGCATCACCGCCAGCGTGAGGCATGAATTAATGCGTCGCCCATCTACGATAACGGTACAGGCACCGCACTGACCGTGGTCGCAGCCCTTTTTGGTCCCGGTAAGATGCAGATGTTCGCGTAAAGCATCCAGCAGCGTGGTGCGGGTATCCAGATGCAGGGACTGCTCTTTACCATTCACTTTCAAGGTTACTGGCATCAAGGCGGGTGGCGGTGTGGTGGCTAACGCGTGTTTGCTCGACGCGGTCGCAGATGAATCGTTGTTCGCTGTTTTGGCGCCTTCTTTGACGCTAGCCTGCTGGTGGTTGACATCGTGTGGGGTGCTCATACCCAGCCTCCAGAAAATTTGGGTGCCTAAGGCACCTCTGTTTATAAGGTTTTTTGGAAACACTAAGCATAGACGTCAATTCAGCATTGCGGGCTGGCCGGGCTATTTCCTTCCTGGAGATAAGCAGAATGGGAAATAAAACAGCTTAAACACGGCTGAGTAGGGCAGTAAACCGTCTCGCTTAGATTGAGACTTTCCCGCATCGCTTGACGTAAGAGTAAGATGTGCCGTACTGACTGTTTATCGAATGGAAAAATCGTTATGTCGATGCCGCCCTTTCTCAATGCCGGGGATAAAGTCATCATTTATGATGGTGTGTGTAAATTGTGCAATGCCTGGGTTATTTTTTTGCTGAGCCATCACATCGATCGCAAAATACGCTTTGTAGCCATTCAGAGTGAGAAGGGTAAAACGCTGTTGAGATATGCCGGCTTGCCCGATGAAAATATTCGAACAATCGTTCTGATTAATCAGAATCAACACTGGCTCAGGTCACAGGCGATATGCCGGGCAATGGCATTTATGCCGTGGCCCTGGAAGGTGTTGTCTTTAATTCGTTTTCTGCCTGATTTTATTACTGACTTTATTTACAATCGTATTGCACAGAATCGCTATCGGTTATTTGGTCATTATGATGATGTTCATGAGATCAAGGAGGATTACCCCGGGAGATTTTTATGAGCGTGAAGCGCATCGACATCCTGCTGGTGAGCCAGCGCTAATCCGGTCTTAAGGCGCTGGACGCAGGAAGATAGTATTTAGTGTATTTCCGTTCAGTAAGCACAGAAGAGGGCCTCCCTTACCCGCGGCAATGAAAATGTGCTTTCACTTGGATCTTCATTGGTATGTTTTGCAAGTAGTTAATATGCCGCAAACATCAGAGGAAGAATGTGGTCGCGCAGGCGACCACATTCTGATTATTTTGAATGAATATCAGACCGTGCCGGTGCCGCCATCGGAGCACCAGACCTGGCCAGAGGTGAAACTGTTGTTGATTTCCGCAAAAGTGACATACAGCGGTGCGATTTCAGCGGGCTGGCCGGGACGGCCCAGGGGAGCGGTGGCCCCAAACTGTTCGATCTTCTCAGGTGGTTGACCGCCGGAGACCTGCAATGCCGTCCAGTACGGGCCAGGTGCCACGGCGTTGACACGAATCTGTTGCTCACCCAGCTGCTTCGCAAGGGCTTTGGTGAAAGTTGCGATCGCCGCTTTGGTCTGGGCGTAATCCAGCAAAATGGCGCTCGGCTCATAAGCCTGTACAGAAGAAGTATTGATAATGGAAGAACCCGCCGGCAGATGCTCCAACGCCGCTTTGGTTATCCAGAACATCGCATAAACATTGGTTTTGAACGTAGCGTCAAAATCTTCGGTGGAAAGTGTACGAATAGATTCATTGTATTGCTGACGACCGGCATTATTCACCAGAATATCCAGGCCATCTAATTTTTCCGCCGCCTCTTTCACCAGTTGCTGGCAGAATTCTTCAGAACGGATATCGCCTGGGATCGCTACAGCTTTGCGACCTTCCGCTTCGATTAATTTCACTACTTCAGCCGCGTCTTCCTCCTCGGCGGGAAGAAAGTTAATGGCAACATCTGCACCTTCGCGGGCATACGCAATAGCAACGGCGCGACCTATGCCCGAATCCCCACCGGTTATTAACGCTTTACGGCCGTTAAGACGTCCCGTTCCGCGATAGCTCGTTTCACCATGATCGGGGCGCGGTTCCATCTTGCTGGCCAGTCCCGGAATGGGCTGGTGTTGTTGTTTAAATGGCGGCTTTGGATATTCCTGAGTAATAAGTGTTTTGTTAGTAAATGAATTCATCTTAACCTACTAATTAACATGTTAATTAAGCTTGGCAAAGATGTGATGTTTGTCACGTAAGAACGAGTGAATTAGCTAAACTATTTAATCGCAGCGATTAATTAAGTGGTTTTTATCAAGCAAAAACAGGTAGGGATATTTGTTTTATATTGGCCCAGTCAGGTTTAGAAAGGTATAGCTATCAAGTCTGTACAAAAAGGTGAGCAGAATGAGAAGCCAAACCTTCAGAACCCTACACAAATTATTGCTATAAGTTCTTATTTAAATGCAAATGTTAACTAACACCCCCCTCCCACACACAATGCCATTTAGTATGTTGATTTTATTTGGTTAATGTTTTTCATTGTGTTGCTGGGTAGTGTGTTATCTACAAAATACATTTCATCCTGAATATGGTAAAGGCAGTGGGTGTAATATAAGCGAGACGAGATAAATTTAATTTCCCAAAGCTTAAGGACAGTAGTCATACATAAAATTATTAATTCACATCAATGACTTTCTGCGCTAATTTTTTTCTGACCCTGACCTTAATGGATATATAAGCGAAACCATTAATATTGCATTATTCACTTTGCTCACTAAGCTGAAGACATAACTTTACAATTACACGAGTATTCATTACGGGGATTTCCATCCCGTCCGTTGAGAGGCGATTAATGAGCGAAGCGAGTTGCAGCATTTTATATAATGGTGAGCGACTGACCGGAGCGGTTAATCAACCTTTAATTGATTTCCTGCAACTCCAGGGGAAAAAGCTACCGCATGTCTGCTATCACCCGGCGTTGCCGCCGCTTAAGAGCTGTGATGTCTGCTGGGTCGAGGCCGACGGTGAAAAAGTGCGCGGGTGTACGCTGTCCACAAGAGACGGGCTGGTGGTCAATAGCCAGAACGAAATGATGCAGGCGGCCCAGCAGGAGGGCATGGATCGCTTGCTTCAGCGACATGAACTCTATTGTACCGTCTGTGAACACAACACCGGTGACTGCACGCTTCACGATACCGTTGCCGATATGCATATTCCGATTCAGTACTACCCCTACGAACGCAAGCCTGCGGAAAAAGACACCTCCAATCCTTTTTACACTTACGATCCGGACCAGTGCATTCTCTGCGGGCGCTGTGTAGAAGCCTGTCAAAACGTTGAAGTCAACGAAACACTCTCGATTGACTATCAGTCGCCTCATCCGCGTGTTCTGTGGGATGGAGGGACCAAAATTGCGGGTTCCAGCTGTGTCAGTTGTGGTCACTGCGTAACGGTGTGTCCCTGTAATGCCCTGCTTGAGAAAACCATGCAACCTGACAGTGGTCCTTTTACGGCTATGGAGCCGGACCTCAAGCGACCGCTTATCGATTTTGTGAAATCGCTGGAGCCCAGCATCGGCATGGAACCCATTACTGGCGTTTCGCTTATTGATAATGCGATGCGGCAGGCAGAAATCAAGCGTACCAAAACCGTCTGTACGTATTGCGGCGTGGGGTGCAGCTTCGAAATTTGGACGCGCGATCGCCACATCATGAAAATCCAGCCGGTGGCAGAAGCACCCGCTAATGGAATCTCAACCTGTATCAAAGGGAAGTTCGGCTGGGACTTTGTTAACAGCCCGCACCGCCTGACGACACCCTTAATACGTGAGAACGGTCAGTTTCGTCCGGCCAGTTGGGACGAGGCTCTGCAGCGTGTGGCGGAAGGGCTGCGCAACGTTGAACGTCGTCACGGTGGAAATGCCATTGGCTTTATCGGCTCCAGTAAAGCGAGTAATGAAGAAGCCTATCTGACGCAAAAAATTGCCCGCCTGATTTTCAAAACAAACAACGTCGATAACTCTTCACGCTACTGCCAGAACCCGGCCACTGAGGGGCTGTTTCGTACGGTAGGATACGGCGGAGATGCCGGCACCATCAGGGATCTGCAGAAAGCAGACCTCATCATTACCCTGGGCAGCAATCTTGCTGAGAATCATCCCGTCATCGCCGCCCATATTAAGCAAAGCCACAAGCATCAGGGTCAAAAGCTGATGGTGGTGGATCCCCGGCGACATGAAATGGCAGACCGCGCTGACAGCTTCCTGCGTATCCGCCCTGGTACAGATATGGTCTGGGCATCTGCTATGGCGAAATATGCCTTTGAGCAGGGTTATGCCGATCTGCCTTTCCTTGAACAGCGGGTTAATCACGTTGAGGAGTATAAGGCCTCGCTTGCGCCGTTTACGCTGGAATTTGCCAGTGCCGTGACGGGACTTTCTGTCGATGAGCTGCAGGAAGCGGCAGAGTTAATTGGTCGGTCCAAACGCGTGTGTATTCTGTGGGCCATGGGGATTACGCAGCACAGCCATGGTGCGGATACCAGTACGGCGCTTTCAAACCTGCTGCTGGTCACGGGGAATTACGGCAGACCCGGCACGGGTGGCTATCCAATGCGTGGCCATAACAATGTCCAGGGGGCAAGTGACTTTGGCTGCCTCAGCAACGTTTATCCCGGTTATGAAAAGGTCAGCGATCCTTCTTCCCGTGAGAAATGGGCCCGCGCCTGGCATGTCTCCCCGGAATCGCTGTCCGATAAACCCGGTGCTGATAACTTCTTGATGGTTCAGCATGCACATGAAGGCACGATTCGGGCGATGTACGTGATAGGGGAAGAAACCGCTTTTTCTGATGCTGACTCAACCAAAGTGCATGAAGCCTTCAGTCAACTGGAATTCATGGTAGTTCAGGACATCTTCATGAGCCGTACGGCCGAGTTTGCGGATGTGGTTCTGCCGGGGTGCCCGAGCGTTGAGAAAGAAGGGACGTTTGTGAACACCGAACGGCGTATTCAGCATTTTTTCCCTGCACTGAAACCGCTGGGCGACAGCCGCCCTGACTGGGCTATTCTCACCGACGTAGCAGCCCGTCTGGGCCACCACTGGCATTACCCCAACCCCGGCGCAATTATGGCTGAAGCCGCGGGTATCGCGGAGATATTTGCTGGCGTGAATTATGAAAATCTCGTGGGCTGGCAGTCACAGATCTGGCCGGTTACGCCTGACGGGCAGAGTACACCCCTGCTTTACACCGAGCGCTTCCATTTCCCCGACGGTAAAGCAAGGCTCTATCCGCTCAGCTGGCAGCCTCCCATGGAAGAGGCGAATGATGACTACGACCTGTTACTGAATAATGGACGCATGCTCGAACACTTCCAGTCAACGAATCAGACCGGGCAGGGAGGCCGCATTATGTCCCTTTCGCCTAACTGGTTTGTTGAAATCTCTCCTGAGCTGGCCGCTGAGCGCCAGCTGTCGGAAGGCGAATGGGTCAGTCTGCGTTCCCGACGCGGTAAAATTGAGGTGCCGGTGGTCGTGACCTCACGCGTAGCGGGAAACGTTCTGTTTATTCCCATTCACCATGGAAAAGAGGGGATCAACAGCCTGACCGGCGACCATCACGATCCCGACGTCAACACGCCTGCCTATAAAGAAATTGCGGTGAAAATGACGCGCATTGACCGCCACCCACAGCCCAATCCTTTACCCACCCATAATTTCCGCTACGGCCAACGCACCCCTGTTTCCCATCTGGCGGTTGAGGAAAAATGGCAGCAGCAGGGATACCGCGAACCGCCCGAACACAGCGATCATCCGGAGAAATATTAATGGCAGAGCGACTCAATTACACCGTACCGCCAGTTCAGGATGAGCAGAATGCACAGGACGCGCTCAGTGAACTGCTGGAAAATCTGCACCAGCACGGTTTTATCCGACTGGCCAACGATATCGTTAAGGCAAACAGCGAAATAGGAAAAATTCTGGTGGCCGGGCTCAACCGACCCGGTTCGCGTAATGCGGTACAGAACCTGTCCCTGATGGTGATGGCTGTAGGGAGTATTCCACCTGAACGCTTCAACCATATTCTTCTGGCGCTGCGTGCGGCTGTGATGGCGACGAAACCCGCCAGTGAACTGAATGAGGGTCAGAAAGCGCCGGGTCTGAGAGGCATCTTCAAACTTCTCAACGACGATGAGCTCTGGCAAAGCCTCCGCCCGCTGATGGCGGTGCTGGAAACGTTTGTCACGGAGATACGACGTGAGGAAGAACCCCCGGTGACACGCTATAGCGGAAAGCCCACGCGTGAATGACGCCGAATGGGTATTGCTGATTGCGCGCGTGCAGTTTGCTCTGACCATGGCGATGCATATCGTGCTGGCAGCGCTCACCATGGGCCTTGCGCCCCTGCTGGTCTGGTTTGAAGCTCGCTGGTTGTGGCAAAAAAACACTGCGGCGCGTGATGCGCTGCACTTCTGGATAAAGATATTTTCCCTGACCGTGGCGGTGGGAGCCGTATCTGGCGTCGTCATGGAGTTTCAGTTCGGGACACACTGGGCTGCTTTTTCTCAGCAAACGGGTGGCATGATCGGGCCGCTTCTGTTTTATGAAGTGCTTACCGCTTTTTTTCTGGAATCGGCACTCACTGGCGTGATGTTATTCGGCTTTGGGCGGATCCCCCCCCATGTTCACTTTGCCGTGACCTGCATGGTGGCTTTTGGGGCGCTGTTAAGTGCCTTTTGGATCCTGGCCGCCAACTCCTGGATGCAGACACCGGTGGGCTTTACCCGGGATGACGCGGGGCACTTTGTTCCTGAAAGCATAATCCTTCTCCTCAGCGCACCTTCGTTTCCCTGGCGCTTTGCCCACATGGTGACCGCTGCGCTAATCGGAAGCGCGTATTTTATGATGGGTATCGCGGCATGGCGCCTGCTGCGCTTTCCGGGTGAAATGTCTTCTCAACTCATGCTGAAGAGCGCGCTGATCCTGACGCTTTTTGCCGTGCCGTTGCAGATGGTAACCGGTGATCTCCACGGCGAGAACACGCTGAAGTATCAACCCGCCAAACTGGCGGCTATTGAGGGAAGCTGGCAGCCGCCGCCGCAAGGGGAGGGTGAGCCGCTGCGTCTTTTCGCCTGGCCCGACCAAACGGCCCAACGTAATAGGGCAGAGATATTGGTTCCGTCGGTTGCCTCGCTTTATCTGCGCCATAATCTCACGGGTCACATTAAAAGCCTCAGTGAATTCCCGCCAGCGGATCAACCTCCTGTTGCTCCCGTATTTTTTGCGTTCCGGATAATGGTTGGGCTTGGAGTGCTGATGCTGATCACTTCGCTGGTGGCGCTAATGCAACTCAAGCGTGGCAGGCTTAATCATTCCGCTAAACTTTTGCGATGGCTGGTCTGCATGACACCGTCAGGTTTTACCGCCCTCATTGCGGGGTGGGTAGTGACTGAGGTGGGGCGACAGCCCTGGACGGTATACGGCATCCTGCGCACCTCTGAGAGTGTTTCACCCCTTTCTCTGACGTCCACTGTCATCATCTTTGTCGCCATCCTGGTTGTTTACGCTTCTGGTTTCACGCTGGGTCTGAGATATCTCCTGCGCCACGCTTCTGCTCCAATCCCTGATAAGCCAGGTATGGTTGCCGTTGCCCTGAAAACACCCCATTAAGGAAGGCTGAACATGCTACTGGCAGATCTCTCAGCGATTCTTCTGGGCTTCTCTTTACTGATGTACATTCTGCTGGATGGAACGGACCTTGGAACCGGCATGCTGTTCTTCTGGTTTAGGGCAGAGGAGCAGCGGGAACAGATGACGCATACTCTTCTGCCGGTGTGGGACGCAAATGAAACCTGGCTGGTGCTCCTTGCAGGGGGGATGTTTGCGCTTTTTCCTGCTGCCTTTAGCCTGATGATGAGTTCTCTGGCCTTGCCTGTTTTTGTCATGCTGTTATGCCTGTTTCTGCGCGCGCTGGCGCTGGAGTATCGCGCCGAAGCTGGGGTGAAGCTCAAACGCTGGCTCGATCGCCTGATGATGACGTGCTCCGGGCTTGCGGCTATGATTCAGGGGTTGTGTATGAATGCTGTGCTGAGCACGCAGCCGGACGCGATGGCTGATATCCTAAGCCTGACAGGATTCCTGTCGGGTTTGGGTCTCATTGCTGTTTATCTCCTCATGGCCTGCTGTTGGGTACGCTGGCGGCTGGGGGAAACAACGGTTCCCCTTGCAGGAGCCTGGTGCTGGGTATGGTGGCTGGTTTCATTGCTAATTTTTGCAGTACTGCTGCGGTTTAATATGCACCTGTGGGATCAGTGCTGGGCGCTTTTGATTGGGAAACTGGTGATTGTGATGGCGACTGTCGCGGCTTGCCTTCAAGTGTGGGGACTCTGGCGCGGACATCCGCTAATGTTACTGGTATTCACCCAAGCGTTGGTCGCATTGATATTCCTGGGTGGATGTATTGGCATGCATCCCTGGATTTTGATGAATAAATTAGATATTTATCAGGGTGCAGCACCTCAAACCGCTCAGGTTTTTGTTTTAATCGGATCGGCCATCATTGTTCCGCTTACGCTGATTTATCACAGTTGGTCATTCTGGGTCATGAAGCGGAAGTCGTAAGTTCTATGCGCTTAAGCCAAAGAAATTGAAAGAACTTTTGATACTGAGAGGATTTTAATTAGATATTAAGTTCAATAATGCGTCTACCTATTGGGTAATCGTTCAACAGAGATCATTTATTCTCACCGTAATAGCCTCCGTTCAAACCGGACGCTTCACTTGTAATACATAGTCATAGGGATTTTTGTAGGATTGTCTTGTGCTAAGGATCGAGGTGATAACTGGCAAGCACAAGCAATGTTGTTAACCTCCCGTAGAGAAAGTCCGTTTTGTTGCGCTCGCCATGTAGCCCGTCAAACCCTCTAAGCCTTGCGCAGAATCTTCCATTTTGGCGTTCCGCTTTGTTCATATTGAATCATTACGCTCAGTGCAGCAGGCAGGACCGTAAGCGTCACCACCGTCGCCACCAGAAGTCCCCCAATGATTGCGCAGGCCATCGGTCCCCAGAATACCTGGTGAGATATTGGCAGCATGCCCAGTATGGCGGCGCAGGCCGTCAGCAGAATGGGTCTGGCACGGTGCAGGGCTGCGGCCGTAACAGCTTCATCCGCGGCCATTCCGACACTGACATTGCCATCTGCTTCAACGATCAGGATGACAGCATTGCGGATAATCATGCCCGCGAGCGCAATAATGCCCAGCAGCGCCACGAATCCCATTGGGGTACCGGTGGACAGCATGGCCATGACGATACCCGGCAGGCCAAAGGGCGCCATTAAAAGCGCCAGGAGCATGCGGGAGACCCGCTGCAGCTGGACCATCAGCAGCACCAGCATGACCAGCAGGGTCACCGGCAGGACGCTTATCACTGAATTGTTGCCCTTATCGGATTCAGCCGCCGTGCCGTCCTCGCTGATGCTGTAGCCTGCCGGCAGTTTCGCCCGCAGCCTGTCAATGTCAGGACGCAGTCCGGCTGAGACCGCCTGGGCTCGGAGGCCGGGGGCAAGATCGGTCTGCACCGTGATAAAAGGCAGCCGCTGACGCCGCCATATCACCGTATCTTCCAGCCCTGCCTGAGGCTGCGCAATCTGTAAAAGCGGTATTTTCGCGCCGGTATCCGACGTCAGAATCATCCCCGACAGGCTGCTGAGATCGCGCCTGTCCGCCTCGCCGGCTCTGAGTACAACGTCCAGCATTCGGTTGCCGTCGCGCACCGTCGTGACCACGCGGCCGGACCATATGGCGTTGAGATACTGCGCAAGGCCTTCGGAAGAAATCCCTGCCGCACGGGCGGCGGTCTGGTTCACGGCCAGGGTTATCACGCGCTCCGGATCGCCCGCCGTCAGGTTGACCCCGCGAGTGAGTGATGATGCCCCCAGGGTCGACGCCACCTCTCCGGCCAGCGCCCGGACGCGCGTATAGTCCGGTCCGCTGACCCGGTAGCGGACCGGCCAGCCTACAGGCGGGCCCAGCTCCAGCGGAGACACGCGAGTGGTAAACTCACTGAAATGCTGCGCGAGAACTGCATTCAGCTGCTGCTGCAGTTGTTCGCGGGCCGGCAGGTCTCTGGCGACCACGACCAGCTGAGCGGTGTTTTCATCGTCCAGCAGTACGTCCATCGGCAGATAAAAGCGAACGGCCCCGGAGCCCACATAGGCCGAATAGCGATCGATAAGTTTGTTGTCCCTGAGCACCGCTTCAAGGCGCTGCACCTGGCGGAGAGTCGCATCCTGCGACGCGCTGGCCGGCAGCGTCAGGCTGACCAGCAGCTCCGGGCGATCGGATGCCGGGAAGAATTCGCCCTGCATCAAGGTGGTGCCGGCACCTGCCATGAGCAGGGCGAGCAGCGCGACGGCCATCGTGGCCAGCCTGTGGCGGAGCACCGCGCCGAGCAGGCGGCGGTAGGCGCTGCCCAGCCTGCCGGGGCCTGCGGTGTGAGCAGGCAGCCGGGCGGGCAGCAGCCAGCTCCCCGTCAGGGGGGAAAACAGCACGGCGACGCCCCATGAGCAGAGCAGCGCAATCATGACCACCGCGAACAGCGTATAGCAGTATTCTCCGGCGCTGGAGGCGGCAAAGCCGACAGGTATAAAGCCCGCGATCATCACCAGCGTGCCGGTCAGCATCGGGATGGCCGTGTTTCTGAAGGCGTACGTGGCCGCCTCCCGACGCGTGTCGCCCGCCTCCAGCCGGGAGACCATGGTCTCGACCGTTATCATCGCGTCATCAACCAGCAGGCCGAGCGCGATAATCAGCGCACCGAGCGAGATGCGCTGCAGACCAATCCCGGCTAGGTGCATGCCCGTAAACGTCATCGCCAGCACCAGCGGAATGGCGGCCGCCACGACCAGGCCCGCTCGCACCCCGAGGGAAACAAACGACACCGCCAGCACGATAATGACCGCCTCGATCAGCACGTGGAGGAAGGAACCGACGGCCTCACCGACCACAGCCGACTGATCGGCCACCCGTGACATCTCTATGCCGTACGGCAGACGCTGCGCCTCGGCGCGCAGGCGCGCGTTGAGCGCCTGGCCAAAATCCAGCATGTTTCCGGTGGGCGCCATGGATACCGCCAGCCCGATTGCCGGTCGCCCGTTGACCCTGAACAGCGGCGACGGGGGCTCCGCGGGTTGTCTCGTGATAGTGGCCACATCGATGAGCGGCACATAGCGCCCGTTGACGTGCAGCGTAACCGCCCGAAGGCTCTCCTCACTTCTGAACGCGCCGCTGACGCGCAGGGCAATGTTGTCATCGCCGGTGCGGACGGTACCCGCCGGCTCAACCGAGTTCTGCGTCTGCAGGGCATCCGTCACCTGCTGCAGACTCAGCCCCATCCCGGCAAGCCTGCGCGGGGAGAACGCAACAACCAGCTGCTCCTCCTGCTCGCCCAGCAGCTGAATTTTGCCCACGTCCGGCAGGCTCATCAGATCGCGGCGGATCGTTTCCACCCGATCTCGCAGTTCCCTCGGGGAAAAGCCGTCGGCGGTAAAGCCGTAGATGGTGCCGAAGGTATCGTCGAATTCATCGTTCACCGCCGGACCCTGAATCCCCTGGGGCAGAGAGGGGGAAAGGTTCTGCATTTTTTTACGTATCTGATACCAGATACCGGGTACTTTTTCTGGCGGAGTATCATCGCGCAGGTTCACGAATATTACGCTGCGGCCCGCGTGCGTTTCGCTCTGAACGTAATCGAGCCACGGGATTTCCTGCAGCTTCTTCTCCAGGGGATCGGTAAGGAGTTGGACCGTATCGTTAAGCGTGGCGCCCGGCCACTGCGCGGAAACCACAGCGGTTTTAATCGTAAACGCTGGATCCTCACTGCGCGGCAGCTGCTCATAGTAAAAAATGCCGGCCGCCATTGTCAGCAGCATCAGAAACGCCATCAGCTGCTGACGCTGCAGGGCCCAGGCTGAAAGATTAAAGGCGCTTTTCATCAGGACTGTCCTTCTTCATCTTTTGCGACCCGTTCGCCGTCCCGCAGGCTACTGACGCCTGCGATCACCACGTGTTCTCCTGCCGTGACGCCCGCGCTGATAAACACGGATTTGGCTGAAAATCGCGCAATCACCACGGGGCGAATATGGAGGCGGTTCTGCACGGGATCGATGACGAAGACGGCCGGACGACCGGCCTGCCGCGTCAGGGAGGACGCCGGCAGCTCCATCACCGGTGAGCCGGTACCGGGTAGCATGACCGTGACGGTTGAACCGAGCGTCAGTGCGGCAGGCGGGCTGTCAAGAGAAATACGAACACGCCAGGTGCGGGTCTGCGGGTCGGCCTGCGGGCTGATATCCCGCAGGTGCCCGGTCGCGGACACGGCCGGGTCGGTCAGCAGCGCGACGCGGAAAAGGTCGCCGGGCGCACGCGGGATCCTGCCGGGATCGGGCACGTCGACGATCACATCGAGGCTGTTCCCTGAAGCCAGCGTTACTACCGTCTGGCCCGCGCTGACGACCTGGCCGGCCGAGACGCTGACGCCGGTGATCACGCCGGCTTCCGGTGCGGTTAGCGAGGTCCAGCGAAGGTTTTCCTGCGCAGTTTTCAGCGCTGCCTCGCTGCTCTGAATCCGGGACTGCGCTGTCTGCCAGTCAGACGCTGCTGAATCCAGCTGCGCCCGGGCGATGGCACCGGAAGGCATCAGGGCCCGCATGCGTTTCAGGTTGAGGGAAGCCAGCTGCCCGGCTGCGCGGGCGCTGGCAAGATCCGCCTGCGCGCTGCTGGCCTGGTTCGCCACGGTCTGGCTGTCGAGCGTGGCCAGCACCTCGCCGGCGTGAATGTCCATGCCGATGTCGGCGCGGCGCGTCAGCACCCGACCTTCGAGCCTGAAGCTCAGGGCCGTCTCGTCGTGGGCGCGCACCTCGCCGGTCAGGCTCAGAGCAGCGGGGGCGGCGGGAGCGGCGGCGGTGACACTCCGGACCGGGCGGGGCGGGGCCGCAGCCTCTCCCTGAGGGTTGCCGCACCCGCTCAGGACCAGCACAAGCAGGCAGGGAAGCAGGGGGAGTAACAGGTCAAAGCGCCGGGGTTCCAGCAGGTGTTCGGCTCCCTCCTTCAGCAGGCGGGTGAAATCATCAGTCATGGCGCAGTTCCTTTAGAGAGACTGCGCCATTACATCCGCTGACTATCGAGATTCAGCGGATAAACGGTCAAGAACGTATCAAGACGGCAAAAAACGGGTTTATCTGGCCGGTAGTTCGACCCGGATACGCAGACCGCCGCCGGCCGGAAGCGTCGCACTGATGTCACCGCCATGCGCGCGGCAGACAGCCCGCGCTATCGACAGCCCCAGGCCGCTGCCGCCCGAGTGCCGCGCGCGCGAGGTCTCCCCGCGGCTGAAACGATCAAACATACCGGCCAGGAAGTTAGCCGGAACGCCCGGTCCGTTATCCTGAAAATCAATCACGCAGCGCCCGGCACGCTGCTGCACACGAATACGCAGGCAGGATCCGGCTCCGGCATAGCGAAGGGCGTTCTCAAGAAGAATGGTAAACACCTGTGCCAGCCGGAAGGCATCCGCCGTCACGGCCGTCGGGCCGGAGACGGTCAGCCCGACCTGCATGTCCGCCGCATCGAGCTGGGGCTTTATCCAGGCAATGCGTTCACGTAGCAGGTCTGCAGGACAGCAGAGGGCGCTGTCCAGGCTAAGCTGACCGGCATCCGCCAGAGAGAGCAGGTGCAGATCATCAATCAGGCGGCTGAGGTAGCGCAGCTGGCTCATGATCATCGCGTGGTGGCGCGGATCGGCGTCAAAAACCCCGTCAATCAGGCCCTGAAGCCTGCCCATCGCGGCCGTCAGCGGCGAGCGAAGCTCATGCGCCATCGCCACGTGGGACGCACGGAGCTCGCGCTCGTAGTGCGCCAGCTGACGCGTCATGGCGTTGAAGTCGCCAGCAAAGTGCAGCACTTCTGCCGGCGCACCGGTGACCAGCGCGGACTGTGAACCAAAACGTCCCGCCGTTACCGCCTCCGCGGTTCGCCTGAGGTGGCTGAACTGCAGGGACAGCGGCCGGGCGTAGCGCAACCCCAGATACGTGATAAAAGGACTCGTCACCAGCACCAGAATGCCGACCGTGATCCAGTCAGAAGAGGCAATGGAAGGGTCAGAATAACGGATCCCCCACCAGGCATCGACGATTTCATGGTACCGCGCCGGATCCGCCTCCGGGTGCTCGCGCAGGGCTAGGAACTCCTGCAACAGCGCAGGCGGCATATGGTGCGTGATCCAGAGATACTGCACGGTGAACCGCAACCACATGCACAGCGCAATCAGAACGACGGTCCCTATCGCGAGAGTCAGTATGCGCAGGCACAGCCAGCGCCAGAGGGTCTGAGGGCGTTTTACTTTCATGGCTGACGGAACCGGTAGCCCACGCTGCGGACGTTAAGCAGCACGTTGGGGATGCCCGCCGCCTCAAGCTTACGGCGGAGATTATAAACGTGGGTATCGACCACGCGCTCCAGCGCATCGCTTTCCGGCAGGCACTGCTCCAGCAGATACTGGCGCCTCAGCGCGCGAACCGGCGCGCGCATCATCGTGACCAGCAGCGCAAACTCGGTGGGCGTCGTTTCCACGCTGATGACGGGCCCCTCACTGGCCGTGACGGTTACCGTCATGGCGGAGGTGTTGACCTCCAGACCCTGCCAGCGCAGCACCTCATCAGCCTGTCGCACCGCTGCGCTGCGCCGCAGCACGGCCTGCACGCGCGCAACAACCTCCCCGGGATGATAGGGTTTTACCACGTAGTCGTCTGCTCCATAGCGCAGTGCACCTATGCGGTCAGGCGTATCGCCCATCGCTGTGACCATGATGACCGGCACGTCGCTGCTGCGCCTGAGCCTTGCCAGCACCTCGGTGCCGTTCAGGCCCGGCAGCATCACATCCAGCAGCACCAGGTCCGGCTTCCAGCGTTCCGCCTGTTCCAGCCCGCTCAGACCGTCTGCCGTGACCCTGACGGTATAGTTCTCCCGGCGCAGGTAGGCTTCCAGCACCTCCGCCGCGTCGGCGTCATCTTCGATTATCAGAATATTTTTGTTCTGCATGGCTCACCTTGACAGTTTCTTCATAAATCCCTGGCGGTTTGTTGACACAGCCACGGGATACTCCGGTTTCGCGATGTGACCACCCGGGCAAGGGGTGGCATACGGACGGATGATGAGGTGACACGATGATAACCAGAAAAACGGCGTTGTATATAACCAGCCTGGTACTGACGGTAGTATCGATCCCGGGGCAGGCCGACGACAGCGGGCCTCAGGACGGCGTCACCCTCGGGCTGGGCGCGCAGTACGCTCCGCGCTACAGCGGGTCTGACAAAATGAACCTGCAGCCTGTGCCGGTCTTCCAGGCGCGTCAAGGGGCCCTGTTTGCGGATGCGCAAAAGGGCATTGGCTATGACCTGCAGAGCGACGGCGGTTTTTATTTAGAGCATACGCTGGGTTACGGACTGGGGCGCGCCGACAGGAACGCTTCCTGGCGGGACGGTGCTGACAATCTGAAGGGCATGGGCAACATCAAGGCGACCGTCAATACCGGGCTGGCGCTGGGATGGGCGGTTACCCCCTGGTTCAGCGTCGAGGGAAAAGCAGTGTTACCGCTGAGTGACGACCAGGGTGTGAGCTATCAGGCGTCGGTGACGCTGGTCCCGCTACAGTCGCAGAGCGACACGGTGGCGCTGCAGTCAGCGGCGCTCTTTGGCGACGCGCGTTTTATGAATACCTGGTACGGCGTCAGCCAGACGCAGAGCCGTAACAGCGGCTACTCACGCTATGACGCGGCCGGCGGATTTTACGGCACGAACACCAGCCTGACCTGGAGCCATCAGTTTGATGCCCACTGGGGGAGCGTGCTGAGCGCGGGGTACACCTGGCTGGATGATAAAGCCTCCGGCAGCCCGGTTGTGCTTCGCCGGAATGAAGGGACCGGTACGTTCGCCGTCACCTATACCTTTTAAGGTGGGTCATGTATTCCGTTAAAGATGCCATACCCATGATGATGGCCACCGCCGGCTACGGCGTGGTGTATTTTATCGTTTATCTGTTCATTACTGCGGGCGGGTAAAACGACCGGGTAACAGGGTAACTATGCCGGTGTTCTGACCCGTGACTGACTGGTGATCGCTGTGACCAATGATAATTTTTTTCAGAACTGATCCGATGGGCGCTGAGTCATGAGGACGGGAGGATCGGCATGCGCGAACTTGCCGAATACTCCGGATATTCCCAGCGTTATCTGAACCGCCTGTTCAGCCAGCGCATGGGGATGGGAATGAGTATTTGTATCCGGCTACGGAAGCTGGCGTCGGCATCCGAAGAGCTCATTTATTCCAATAAAACGATTGCGGAGATCGCTGAGCGTTATCATTACGAATCTCAGCATACGTTTACCCGGGCTTTCAGGCGTCGGTACGGCGTGCCGCCCGGCGTCTGGCGTAAAGAAAACCGTGTGGCTGCGCTCAGGGAAAACCCAGCACAGTGCCCGGCAGATAAGGCTTAAGCGAATGCCGGGACGCCCCCGTCAAAGACCCCCAGGAAAACATCCGCATCGGAGAATGAATATCAGGAAAATTGAAGTTGGTGCAATAAATGATATTTATGCATATTAATCAGCAGATTATGAGAGTGATCATAACGGATGTTATGTTGAATGGTAAGTCTGCTGTGCGCTTTTGTGACCTGTTCCCCGTTGATAAATACACCGTGATGTTATTAATGTCTACATATTGATCCTGACCTCGAATATGATCCATGCATAATCAGGAATAACCGGCTTCAGGTTGGTTGCTAATTCTGGCAACCGGCAGATTTTTCGGCGAATTCGGATGGGGTCATCCACCCCAGCGCAGAATTGGGACGACTCTGGTTATAGTGTATGCGCCAAGCCTCGATTTTGCACCGGGCATCCTCAATGGACATAAACCAGTTCTCGTTCAGACAATCCTGACGCAACCTGCCGTTGAATGATTCCACCGTGGCATTATCCGTGGGCGTACCTGGCCGTTAAAAGTCAATCCGGATATCACGTTCGTACATCCACTTATCCAGCATTTTTCTCGAAAATTCAGAGTCATTATCTGTTTTCAGGAGATACAGTAACGGACTTCTCAACGCGATAATATTCAGCATCTCTGCGACTTCTGAAGAGCGAAGGTTCTGACCCACGCAGATCCCCAGACATTCGCGTGTGTAGAGATCGATTACCGTCAGCAGGCGAAGCAGCCGACCGTTAAACAGCGCATCGGAGACAAAATCCATCCCCCATACGTGATTGGGATACAGCCCCTGCGACTGGGGCTGACGTTTCAGCACAGATTTATTGCAGCGGGGGCATTTTAGCCGCAGCGATAGTCCCTGCTCGCGGTAAAGCCGGTAAATACGCTTGTGATTATCGCGCCAGCCTTGCCGTTTAAACATGACGTGAATCCTGCGGTAGCCATAGTGGATGCGGGTTTCGGTTATCTCCCTGATGCACAGCGCGAAGCATACCTGTCTTTCACTGGCGCCGTAGCGGGTCTGCAAGTCCCTGACCCACTCGCGCAGGCGTGTCAGCGACAGCTCTTTTTTGCCAGCACGTCCTGCAGAATGGACTTTTCGCGGCTCAGATCGGCAACCAGCTTCTTCAGGCGTAGGTCTTCCTCTTCGAGCTACCGCATATGCTTCAGTTCAGAAGGAGAAATCCCGCCGTACTTTTTGCGCCAGGTAATGGGATGGACTACCTCTTTCCTCTGCGCTTAACTGAACATAATTCATCCAGCAGGAGTTTGACTATGAACATCGTATTTATGGGCATCGACCTGGCAAAAAATGTTTTCCAGCTTTGCGGACTGAATCAGGCAGGCAAGCCGGTATATACCCGGCGTGTTGAGCGCAAAATTTTACTTCAGACGCTGGTCAATATACCCGCCTGCCTGATTGGCATTGAAGCATGCACTGGAGCATTTTACTGGCAGAGGGAATTTGAAAAACTGGGGCATAAAGTGAAAATCATCAGTCCCCAGTATGTTAAGCCTTTTATTCGCGGACAGAAAAACGATGGCAATGATGCACAGGCCATCGCGGTAGCACTGATGCAACCCACAATGCAATTTGTCCCCCCGAAAAGCCCGGAACAGCAGGATATACAGGCGTTACATCGAGCCAGACAACGTATAGTTAATCACCGTACTGCAACAATCTGCCAGATACGGGGGCTTTTACTTGATCGCGGCATCTCAATTGGTACAGCGATGTCCAGAGCCCGCCGTGCTGTTCCACTGATACTTGAAGATGGTGAAAATGGATTAAGCATAAGAATGCGAAAGACAATTGCTGAACTCTATGAGCTTTTCATCGATCTTGAGAAACGGATTAATTTTTTTGATAAAGAGATCGAAACTGTGTTCAGGCAATCAGCAGAATGTCAGCGCATAGCCAAAGTTAAAGGGATCGGCCCGAAAACGGCTACAGCTGTTGTTGCTGCGATCGGCAATGGTCAGGAATTTAAAAACGGCCGTCATTTTGCGGCATGGCTTGGACTTGTCCCGCGGCAGCATTCGAGCGGAGACCGACAGGTGCTGATGAACATCACTAAGAAAGGCGATAAGCATTTACGAACACTTTTAATTCACGGAGCCCGCGCAGTTGTCCGGGTAGCAACAAATAACAATGATGGTTCTCTAAACCAATGGGTTAATCAGTTAAAAGAACGACGGGGTTTCAATAAGACTACTGTCGCGGTAGCAAACAAAAACGCCCGGATTATCTGGTCGATCCTCCGGCATGAAACTGAATATCAACCCGCATTGAATTAAGGCTTACCTGATGAAAGTTGCAGCGTACTGAAAATGGTAACAGGTTGCACCTGCACAGTCGGAACCTGATTTTTATACTGGTCCCTGAGACCGTCCAAGTGTTGAGGCGACTGTGTGCGTATTTCCCATTTGGGCACAGGCATATTCCTGATGCCGGATAGATGTTAGCAACAACCTAAACATGAAACAGTGCTTGCAAAACAGAGGTAGTCCATAGATGTAGAACGTGGCATCGGAGATGCCCAGCTTGCGGCAGACTTCCGGTACGGGCGTACCCAGTTCAACCTGCTTCAGGGCAAAGACAATCTGCTCTTTGGTGAATCGTGAATTTTTCATCGGCACAACCTCCGCTCAGGGGGGTGAATATCATGCCGAAAATCTATTTCTGAATGGAGCAGGATTTCGAGGCAGGGTCAACCAGCGCCAGCGCGGGCTATGACAAGGCATCATGTAACAGATAAAAAACAGAATTTTTACTCGAATGTTTGGGAGCATGCTGCAAAGGAGGAATCGCAGGTCTGGCCTTTCAGGAGAAAGTCAGTCTGCTGGAAAGGCAGGGGCAAAGCCTGATCAATCAGATGACAGCTCTTGAAGCAAGTTAATAGCCCGGTACTAACGGCATAATTCAGCGGAGGAATGACAGACTTTCTCCGGCTGAAAAAGATCAGGCGGGCTGCGCAGACAGAGCACCGACCAGCACTCTCCATCCTGAGTAGTAGACCCTTGCATGAATCCTCGTTGGCCGACAGATGCACGCCTCCGAATTTTGCAGCAAATACGAGGCCAAGCGCGGGTCAGGTTTCTTGTCCGGACAGAGATTCCGGCAAAGCTGTCGTCAGCAGTGATGCACGCTGCCCCCCCACCCAGATGATTAGCGCAAGCACGGCCATCGCACCCATCACGGCAAACTCGGCGGAGTAAGAGTAGTGTGAAATCAGCGTGCCCGTCATGGCCGGGCTTAGGGCAGCGCCGTCTCCCTGCATAAGCAGAATAAAGCTCTGGCCGGCATTGGTGTGCCCTTTACCGTCAAGCACCCTGACCACAAAGCCCGGCACGGCAACTCCGAGAAGCCCGGCCGCCATCCCGTCTAATATCTGGATAGCGGGCATAAACGCTATGCCGTCGCCGAGGGAAGCCACCGCAGCCCGAATGGGCAGGATACAAAGGGCCGCAGTGATGAGAGGAAGGTAGCCCGTGTTCTGCGCCCGGCGCGCGGCGTAAAGCGCGACCGGGATCATCACTGCCTGAGAAATAATCACGGTGGCGGCAGCGAACACGCCCGGATTTATCCACGCCTCCGGTGAAGCCGCCACCCGGACGCTCAGCATGGGCAGAAGGGCCGCGTTACCCAGATGAAACAGCAGAACCGTGACGCCGCCGATGAGCAGTGCGGGCTCGCGAAGGAGCACAGACAGGCGCGGAAGGGCAGCGTTGCCGGCGTCCGCTTTCAGCCCGCGGGCAAGCCGGTTATTAATGTCGCACTCGCGGATCCCCATCACACAAGCCGTGGCCAGCAGGGCCATCACCGTCATCAGCAAAAATACGGCACCGGTTCCCCAGTACCAGACAGAGGCGCCTGCCACCGCGGCCGCCGTCATGTTACCGGCATGGTTAAACGCTTCGTTTCTTCCCGTCTGATAACCAAATTTTTCGGGCCCCGTCAGGCCCAGCGTCATGGCGGTCATCAGGGGAGCAATGAACGCGGCCGCCAGCCCGGTCATGACCTGAGAGACCACCGTCACGGTAGGCCCGGGAAAATACCAGAGCATGATCGTCGCCAGAATTACGGTCAGGGTGCCGGTGCTCAGCATCAGCCGTTTGTTTCTGACCGCGTCCGCCGCCATGCCCGCCGGTAAAGTGACAAGCAGGCTGGCCACGCCTGCTGACGTCATCACCCAGCCTATGGACTCCGGCTTCCAGTGATGCTCAGTCATAAAGATCCCAAGAAACGGCCCTAGGCCGTCCCTGACGTCTGCCATAAAAAAATTTACCAGGCAAAGAGCCTGAAGCGAGCGCAGTGACATAATTTCCCCGGAAAGGTAAGCAGGCAGACTTAAAGATGGCAGATAAAATGACGTTCAGCAGGTGCCGGCGCGATCCATCGCATTCCCTTACTGCTGCTCAATCGTCTGACGCAGCGGTCCGTGGATCCAGTGTGAGAAACGGCCAGGGGGGGTTATCTGCAAGCGACCGCAGTCTCTGAATGTGCCGGCCACTACCAGAAACGCCATCCGGTGCGATGCAGCGTGCGGGTGATGCCACCGAGCGCAGTGAGGATGAGCAGGCCGGCCAGCCCAGCCATGGCGCTGAAGCCAAACCGGACGAAGAGTAAATAGCCGGCCACGCATCCCGACAGAAATGAGACGATGGTCACGAGGTGCGTGCCGAGTAGCGCCCGGTGCGCGGGCGCGTCGGCTCACCGACGCCCGGAGCCAGGAGCCCAGCGCCATACCGGCATCGGTCAGGGTCCCGGTCACGTGCGTTGACATGACCCGCCCGCCGGAAAGCTGCATGGAGGTAGCGTTATGCAGGACCATCAGCAGCGCGAGCGTGAACAGCACCTCGCCGTTGTTGCGGACGCTGTACCAGCGGATTTCAACCAGCGAGGTGGCCAGCAGCAGCGCGCCCTCACACATCATTACCAGGCAGAATACCGTGCGCACGTTACGCCGCAGCCCAAAGGCCACGGCGAGGCGCGCCAGCGTGGCGCCCGTCACGAAGGCCAGAATCAGCATCGCCAGAAAAAGCAGGCCTTGCAGGTCCCAGCGGCCCGCCTCAGCAGACAGCTGTGAGATATTACCCGTCATGTGAGAGGGGAAGAAGCCAAATGCGCCGAAGGCCATGGCGTTGAGGACGCCCGCCGTGGTGGCAAGCGTGAGGGCGAGCAGGCGATCCTCACCGTGAGTACGGTGATTTTTCTCCTGAGAAGCATACAGTCAGATCCAGATGATAAATGGACCTTAATTATGAGTAATCACGCGCAGTTATCAATCAGGCCATTACCGCGGCCACCGCCATTTTTACCACCGGGCGCACGTTTCGCATACATACCGGCCGTCCTGTCTCTGTGTTGCCTTTACGGCCTAGACAACGGGCAGGAGCACGGCCTGCATCCAGACGCTGGCGAGCCCCGTCACCAGTTTAGTGAATGGCTCAGCTCCTCAGGAGCGCCGCAGTATGCGATGCTTGGGTCAACAAGATCCCATATCATAGCGTCTCCCGTACAGAAATCGCCAGCGCAGGTCATACTGAAGCGCTCTTTAATAAGCCCCACGGGCACCCATACGTAAGGTTTTTCACGCAGAACCTTAGGCTCGGTACTGCCACACCTCAGGAAAAAGTCATGCCGGTATTCCTGCCGCCACTGCGGGTAATGACATTTTCTGTATTGTGAGCCCATTCAAGGTCGCGGGAATGCACAACGGTGGGGATATTATAGCCCGTGCAGGATTGTTTTCTGCAAAGTGGGCAGTGACTGCGAAAGTATTTCAGAGTTCTGACATAAAGTATAAATGCCACTTCATCGCACATACAGGAGCCGCTAACTACCACTGGACTTCGCAAAAGCGTATTCCTCAATCCGTTTTCGGGCACACCGCTGTACCCGGACTGGCGTGATCGTCCGCTTCCATAAGTCTGACATAAAATGTTTAGTGTCTGAGCAGTGGCGGCCGATATCCAATGAGGACTTATTTCAACTTAAGGAAGAAGATCATGGTCAGTACAGTAATCAATTACGGTATCACCGCGGACCTTTCAGTCAAACCGGAAAGAGACGGATATGATATCTCCCTGGCGGAAGAGGATGTCAGCCTGCTGAAGGCCAGTTAGGGTACTTTTACACCATCGCTGAGTCAGGAAGTGATCGACAAAAACATGAATGACCTGCTCTAGTTGCATAACAGCATTATCAGTCAGAGCAGAAATCAGGTAAATGGCATCAGTAATGACGTGGATGAATACTTTCCATCGCTCCAGGCGGATTCATTCCTTTCCCGGGAAGAAATGTCCGGCCTTATTGCTGAAGCGCTGCAGTCGTATGATGGCTCAGGAAACGCCACCACGTAATCAATGGATCTGGCAGTCACGAAAGACATACTCAGTAAGCTCGTTGAGTCGTTCGTTCCGGAGGCCACTCAGGCGCAAAGCTTCAGCGAAGTTGATAAATTCATCTCCGCCAAAGTGTACGCACAGGATGATTTGCTGCGTGACATGATCAGCAGGTCGCTGGACATTGCCCGGCAGTACGGTAATCAGTCTGACAAGCAATATTTTCAGCAGCAGCTTGAGTTTATCAGCGCCGGAACACATGACACACAGTAAGAACGGGCTCAGATGATTTCAATCATAGCGAGATCTGATGACAGCACCGCGTGGCTATGAGCCCTGGCGCAGATGATAAGCAAAAAAGATGACAGTGACTTCTTCAGAGATATCAGCGCTGAGCATATTAATGACCTGAAAACCCGGGTTCAGTCATTCAATGTTAAAATCAGTTAAATGCAGAGTCTGCGCAGTGATGTCCCCATTCAGTATCCGCTTAATGGCTGACCCAGCACTGGTTATGTAATCACGCGCTCTGAAATTTAAGGGTAATATCAGCCTTTGAGGTTAACATAGCTGATTAACATCCGGCTATGGAGTCAACAGGATGGGAGCCAAACGTGATTTTCTCA
Source organism: Pantoea sp. SM3 (assembly GCF_000963995.1). NCBI lineage: Bacteria > Pseudomonadati > Pseudomonadota > Gammaproteobacteria > Enterobacterales > Erwiniaceae > Pantoea > Pantoea sp. SM3. The sequence continues at coordinate 16,044 of NZ_JZRD01000015.1, read as the reverse complement.
CGGTTATACGGCCATACGAGCGCCTGACTGCAGCGGTCATCATGACGCTCGCGCTGCTGTGTGCGGGCGTCATGACCGTATTGAGTCACTTCAGCAAAACGGAAGAGCAGGCCCGGAAAGACAAAAATCAGCGGGCCAGCGACTATGTCGCCTCTCTTTACAGGGAAGCCGAAACCGTCAGCCGCGCCGCGGAGCCTTTTGAAGAAGGTGACTGTACGAATCAAGTGCTCACGCGGCTGCGTCATATCGTGGCAGTGAATCCCCATATCCGCTCCGTAAATCTTTATCCGGAGAACGGTACGGGTTGCTCATCACTCGAAGGCCGACTGCCGGAAAGGAAAGTCTCCTATTCAGAAGGCCATGTCCCTTTTTACACGACAATGAAACAGGAGGACGGACACATTTATTACCTGGTTTATTTCAGATCGGCCGCCTCTTTAACCGGCGTAGCTGTTAATGGTTATTTTGTTCGGGACGCGCTTCGCTATATTTCCCCCGATGCTGCCTTCTATCCTCTGCAGGATTTCATGAAGCTGAGTCCTGCGGGTTATGCCTGGAAAAGTTCACAATATCCCTTTGTGCTGGTTTCATCTGACTCCATGAATATCCGCAGGCTTCTTCTTCACAGCCGCGCGGTTATTATTTTCATTCTTGGCGTCAGCCTGCTGGCGGGCTGGATGACTTATGTCAGCATCGGTCTGATAAACACGCCGCGGTTTGCGTTGAAATACTATCTGTACAAAAAAAGCTTTTACCCGGTGTATCAGCCTGTTATCAGTACGCGAGACAGAAAGGTGGCGGGGCTGGAAATCCTCATGCGGTGCGGCAATAAAAAGGGGAATGAGGCCTCTCCGGCGCTTTTTATACCGCTTGCCGAACAGAGTGGAATGATTGGGGAGCTGACTTTGCAGCTGCTGGAGAAGGTGCGGGAGGACTTCGCTATGTTGTCAGAAAAAGGCCTCTATCTCGCCGTGAATATCACCTCCGAAATCGTCGAAAACCCCGAAACCCTTAGTGAATTACTGAAGTTTACCGAACATGCACAGCGCTATGGACTGGACGTGCTTGTTGAGATTACCGAACGTCAGAGCTTCAGCCTGACAGAACAGCTGTCCGAAAAATTCGCCCTGTTACGCAAAGCCGGCCTACATGTTGCCATAGACGATTTCGGAACGGGATACTCTAATCTCTCCAGCATCACGCAGCTGAATCCGGATTACCTGAAAATTGACAAGGATTTTACTGGCTACAGTATGGCAGGGGGGGTCAGGGAAGCAGTGCTGGAGAGCGTGCTGCATATTTCCGCAATCACGGCTATTCCCGTAATTGCGGAAGGCATTGAAACTCCCGCGCAATTCCAGTATTTGCGGGAACGAGGCGTATGGCTTTTTCAGGGATATCTGTTCTCTCGTCCCTGTGATGGCCGAAGCGTTTCAAATTATATTCGCGATTTTTACGTTCAATTTTAACCAGATGGGCATGGTGCAGGACACACCTGCAGAAACCTCCTGCACATTAACGGGTGGCACGGGATAATTTCCTTCAGGAGTCTCAAGCTGCCAGGCCCAACCGGCATGCTCTGACAACCTGCTGTCAGAATTGACGCCGTGATCTCTGGTAATGGTATCCGCCAGCCCTGTTGCTAAGTGAGCGACTGCTGGTCAGATGAAGTGCTCTACTATTGCTACTCGCTACAGTTAGTATTAGCAGGACGGACAGCCCCACACAGGCGGTCCGGATTTATAATGGGCTGAGTTCAGGCACTGGCAGGCGAGGCAGAAATCCATGCACCGGTGCCTGGCTCACCAGACGAGTTGATAAGCGGATCGATCGCACGAATGACGTCTTCTGGGCTGATGTCATTCACGTGTTCACGGCTGCCCCGCAGAGTCTGATGAGGCACATGCCAGGGATGCCAGTGTGCCGGATCGCTGTTGCCATATAATGCCACGACCGGTAATCCGAGCGCGGCTGCAACATGTACGGCCCCCCCGTCGCTGCTCACCACTGCTGAACACAGGGAGAGCGCGGCTTTGAGTTCTTCCAGTGTGCGGGTAGGCACGGCCTCAAGTCCGTAGCCCGCCGCTAGTCCGGTGATGTATTCCGCCTTAATGTCGTCGCCCGGGTGCATGGGGTTCGAGCTGTCGCCGGGTGACCAGAATAGAAACATGCGGCATCTGTAGCGCTCAGCGATAAGGCGGGCAAGCGTGATAAAGTTACCGGCGGACCACTGCTGGCGCGGTTTTCGTGCGCTTATCTGCAGGGCGATAATTCGCTCATCCGGCGTAACGCCACAGGTCATCCTGAACTTCTTTACCAGATCAGGGGCCGGGTAGACGCTGCTCTTCCCGGGGTTAAACCGGCGCAGCGGCGGTACGTCCGTTACGGCTGCAGCTAGCCTGAAAAGCCTTTCAGCAACGTGCAGGGTGCCCTCAGCCCGGGACACAAGCCTGTCAATCAGCGGATGTGCTTCATCCCCGAATGCGATAACGCGCTTAGCGCCTATGCCGGCAGCCCACTTGACCGAATGCGAATCCCAGGACGATTTAGCGATAATCACCGCGTCATATTTTTCCTTTCTCAGCCTGAATATGGTTTTTATTCGTACGGCGGCAGCCATGATAACGCTGATCAGGTTTTTACAGTGTTTGGATTTGCTGTACTCATGCACCTTACGGATATGCGGATTATGGCTGAACACCGGCGATGCATAGCTGTTTGTCAGCACATCTGTGGTCGCTCCGTGGATGGCGGACAGGTGCGCAATGAGCGGCGTGGCAAGTATGCTGTCGCCTATGTTGTCTCTGCAGATGACCAGTATCTTCACCTTAAATTACCTTTTTGAAATGATTAACGAAGGGTAAGAGTCCGGGTAATCATTTCCGTTCAGGGAGGCCTGAAGGTTTTTCACCGAATTTCATATTCAGTGCATTAGGCTTACAATTGACATAACTTCCGCTGTCGCGGATAAATTTTTTCTCAGAACAATATTCCTGACACCGAGTTTTGCGTGAAGCATGAAGTCTGACCTTTTCTCTGAGACACTACTCAGTCGCCATAAGGCCGTATACGGTTAAAGCTGTTAAGACCAGAAATCATCCCGGCGTCAGAACGGTCTTACTGGCCATTATTTGAAGCTGCGCTGACGGGCCGATTACCAATGCGCATATACATGGTCGCCGGCGCGCTGTATGTCCGGCATTGAGCTACTGTTATTATCCGGACTTTTTTGGCTGAGGTCAGCCGACTGAGCGGAAGGTGGCCACCGCTGAAGCGCGTCTAAACTCCCTGCTTTCCGGGACGGTAGTGATGCTCTGGAAACAATCTGACATCGTTCATGTGACTGTGTGTCAGCCCCTGGAGTGGAAGGTTTTCGGCGGTGCCCCCGGAAGACGGGCAAACGTACTGCATCATTCCCCCTGCTGAAGTTCACCTGGCCTCAGGGAGCAATCTTACTGTCTGAGGTCCGCCGAACGTCCATCCTCAGGCAGGCCGCTGACTCCGCCTGCTGTCTGTATTACGCAGATGCTGAACGTCAGCCTGACCTGCCTCCGGACCCGCCGCTAGGGCCATATCCCGTCGGAAAGTGGTACTGTTCAGCTTAACGCCACTAGCAGCAGAACCATTTTTCTCATCTTCATCTCCTCAGAAGCCATCAGCGTATCAGACAGGATGTCAGGCAGAACGCGTGGTTTGATAAGGTATCTCCAGGGGGAGCGAAAATTGATGTCCCGGTTCCGGAATGCAATATCGCTGCATCAGGGAATGTTATAAACAATGGAAACCTGCGTTTTTGTGTCGGTTTTATCCGGCGCCGTGGAAGGCGGCATGGAATTGTGCGTGTAGTTATACGTCACTTTCAGGGCGAACCTTTTATTTAGGTCGACTCTCAGGCCGGTTTCGGAATTGAGAGTGGAATCCCTGGAAGCAAGCACTGAAACGCCCTGTATAAAATAAGCATCGTCAGTGAGTTTGTAAGAATAGCTGAGGGCAGTATAGGCAAGCGCATTGGTCGTTTCGTTTCCGTCAGTGAACTCATCATGCCTGACGCCAGGGCCGACCTCAGCGCGCAGAGTATGAAGCGGCCCGCTGAATATCTGCCTGCCGTATCCGGCTACCGTGGTGTAGCGGCCTCGGTACCCGTTGAATCTGTCGCCTGACCACCCGCTCTGTCCGAAAAGGAAATTTTTGCCGTCCAGGTTATGCCGCAGGCGCAGGCCCGCCTGATATTTCTCGGAGGAGCGGGTGTCATCAGAGCTGTAGTTGTAGGCTTCTCCCCAGAGGCTGTAAGCGTTCGCCCTATCAAACCAGGTCAGCGTTGAATCAGCCGAAAGGGTGGACGTACGGGAATTACCTCCCTGATGGGCGTAGCTGCCCTGAACGTTACCTGCAAAATCACTTTCAGCCGTGGAAGGATCATCAGGAACGGTAAAAATGTCTACGCTGGCCGGGGCCCCCGCCGAAAAAAGGCTCAGGGCAAACAATGGAATGCCGCGCATTGAGGTCAATGCTTTCAATTCATCAGCTCACATGTAAAAAAATAAAGCTTATACGGACTGAAAATCTTTTCCTGCGGGAAGTCGCTAAGGTATCGTAAAAATCATTAAGGATTTCATAAAGATGGGAGGGGTTATTCACGCCATTGTGTGACCTCGGCCAGCAGCACGACCGGCACACAGACGCGGGTCAGTCCGTTACCCAGCGCAGCCACGAGTGCGGGGCTCAGGGATCCGACCGGCGGGATGGTGCTTGGAGCCCGTCATCTTCCGAATCGCGGCGCCATTACCTGACTTAGGATGCCACCCTGACTCAGAAACAAAGGTGATGGCAGCCAGCGCGACCATCTGCATCAGCCGGGTCACAGACAGGCTCTCCATCCAGCCTGCCATCCGTCAGAGAGATGAAGCGGATGAGTGTACGGGTGACTCAACTGCAGCGCATGCAGCCCGGCAGGAGCGCTGAAAAGCTGCATGGGAAAAATGGTATCCGTACAGAAGAGCGCATCAGTGCCCTGCGGGTGGAAACATCAATGTTTCAGGTGAGTAGCATCACCCTTTAATCCCTGAGTTGCTGCACCATTATTTCGCCTGTAAATAACTGGCCCACCCGCTTCCGCGCGAAACACCTGTTCTGTCATCAGGCAACGCCACCCTCCCGGTGCGCGGCTATCACTTCCTCCCGAATACTACGTTTCGGCCCCTGCGTCGTGGCTGTATGCCTGAACTGTGTTCCTCCAGAAACAAGTATCAGTACCAGAACTTTCTGAAAAATTCTGTTCCTAAGAAATACCTTTCTGCGCGGTAGAGGCCCGGAGCCCGGGTTAAACCGGGTTGTCCTGCAATCTGCACTGCTCGGGCATTTCTCTGAATGTTCCCTGAATGTGAAACCGCCGCTGGAAAATTAATGTCATCTGATCAAAAGTCGCATTTAGATATCTTTACGTTATAAGAAGTTAATTTACGTTGCGTTCATCTTTTGCCGATTTGTATCACGCCGGGGGAAATATGAAAATCATCGTGGGGGGTACGGGTTACCCTGAAAAAAGAAACATCCTGACTGATGGTTTACATGACTATCAGGACTACCGACTCAGGAATGTCTGGACCTGGGCCAACGCTGTCAGACAGAAGTTACTGCGCCGCAACAAGTTGTTTATCTTTCGTCCATTTCCCTTTTTCTCCTCAGATGACGCAGACATCATTCATCTGTTCAATGAGGTCGCAACCGGTGCGGGCAGCTGGGTGGCAACCTTTGAAACCGAACTGCCCCGCGTCCTTCCGATCAGGGGGATTGATAAATTCACCAATCCCGAACTGTCCCGGGAGCTCAGGCATGTCAGCTCACCGGGCTGCAGGGGTATCATCGCTATATCCGAAGCCACCCGGCAAATCCAGTTGCAGTTACTTGAGCACTTTCCGGCTGAGCGGTCGGCTATCCTTCCTAAACTGCACGTCCTGCATCCACCTCAGCCGGTTCTGCAGGAGAGGATCGCAAAGACGGTGGGAGGCCCGCTGACCTTTACCTTTGTGGGAAATGAGTTTTACCGGAAGGGAGGCGCTGAAGTCGTGCTTGCTTTCAGTCAGCTGCTCAGGGAAGGCGCGCTCAGCGCGAACGATGTGCGTGTCAATATCGTGGGCGATACGAGCAGGACGCACAACGTGGGGCACGGAAATTTTCAGGACGACGCGACGTTTCGGGGAAGTATTGAAAAAGCGCTCCGCGAAACGCCGGTCTTTCAGCCATTCACCTCTCTGGCCAACAACGCGGTACTGCAGCTTATCCGGTCCACTGACGTCGGGCTGCTGCCCACGTGGCAGGACACCTACGGATTTTCCGTCCTTGAAATGCAGGCGTGCGCCTGTCCGGTGATCACCACAAACATCCGGGCGCTACCGGAGATTAATCCGGACGAAGCGGGCTGGATGATACGCTGCCCGCTGAATGGATCGTTCGAATTGAGCGTAAAGTCTGAGGAAGAGAAACAACGGCTGCGCATAAGCATGGTAGAACAGCTTAAAAGGATAATTATGGATATCATGAAAAACAGGGCCCAGCTTGAGAGTAAGTCAGCAGGTTCATTAAGGCGCATACGCGCAGAGCACGATCCCCGTCTTTTTCAGCAGCGGCTGAACGCGGTGTACAGGGGAGAAAAAATGCCGGAACCTGCCAGAAAATGAAGCATGTACCCGGATGGATCCTGGCATTCATTCTGGTCGCGACAGCCCTGACGCTGATACCCCATGGCATCCGGGTCGTCAGGGAGCACGTAAAACCCTGGGTGCAGTACTGCCGTGACCCTTTCACTGCCAGACATGCTGTCATCCGATGTGCGGATATTGAGCCCTGATGTCCCCGGACTGAGCAGCAGCGATCGCGCCGGCGGCAGAAAGGCACCCCAGCGACATCGATACGCCGGATGATGCCGGCGCCGGAGGTACTCGCCCCATGCGGCGATTCTTTCACGCCGGTAATTAATGTAAACCATAGCAGTAAAAAAGCCCGCACAGCGAGTGAGCTAAAGCGCGGGCAATCTTTGGGGGTAACTATCGAACCCTCTGGTTTGTTACCATCATGCACTTTCCAGCAACAAAAGTTGCAATCTGAGCCGACTGGACGAAGAAAATAAACCGCTTCTGAAAATGGATCGGGCGTTCAACTGCGGTTTGTGATGTACAACATCACATCACTCATATTGAAGGGATATGGAACGCTATTAGAAAAAACTGAGATCGTTATATAACCTGAATTTAATGTAATGGTATGATTTTTAGCATTAAGAATTAACCACGTATGTAAAGTGTTAACTCTTGGATCTTATTGTAAATATCAGAAATCCTTAAGACAGTAAGTCCCGATTATACCTGAATACAGATGTGACAGTTTTGGAGGCAAAAAAAAAGCCCGGGCAAGTGAGTCCGGGCGGCATAATTAAATTCCTGATATAACAATAGAATGTTGGTAATTCCGAGGAGAACCGGAACGCTCTTATGATAGAGGTGGTTCCTGAATAGTCCAATCGTTAGTCACAAAAAAACCCGCGCAGAGGCGGGTAAAAAATTCGTTCAACTGGAAATTCTCTTTTCGTACGCATAACGCTTGCTGTGTGTATATGAATACGTCGCTATTATAGCAACATAAACTTGAGCGTTTTGAAAAGTTCCATGATAAGAATTTACTGGATGGATTAGCCGATTTGGTACGGTTTCAGAAGTGATAGTTTCGTAATTAAAAAATCCCGGCACTGATGGCGTCCGTGCTGCACATAGGGTGCCAATCATGATCAATCGGAGTATGCCGTTAATACAGAGAAGTAGAAGCGACATTTTGATATTAGGGTGAGCCCGTAAAAATTCCAGCGAAGCGGTACAATCAGTGACGCAAATCTTTAGGTCAGTCAACTCACAAACATACGCGCTGATATCGCGGTTGCTGAATTTTAAGGGCGCATTGTCTGCAGATCCAGAGGGATGACTGCGTCAGCAGTATTCGCACAATATCTTTAAACAATACAACGCCGCACAGCCCGGCAAGCTTCTCGCTATTAAGCGTCGGAACAAATCAGGTTAGCGCTCGCGCATGAGCTGAACCGCACGTTCAGGAAGGCCTGCAGGCGGTTAATATTTGCTGGGCCAGCCGCGTCACCTTTCAGCCATGACCGTCGTACCGTCTGTACGATAGCTCTGAAGCAGTCGACGACTCTGTATGTTGAAAATACCACAATTCTCAGCAATAAGGTGGGTTGTCATTTGCCGGTCGACAAATTCCTGATTGATTTAAGCCGATTAACTGTGTCATTAAAGAAAAAATCCCAACAAAAAGTTGCCACGACAGGATCATCATCAGGTAGCCTGACTCGGATAGGTCAGTAGCTCTTTGTGGCCAGTGCACATAATTATACCTATCATGAAAGCTGCAGGTTCTGCTACCTATCAAGCCTGACAGCCATGAATTAATTAAAATATTCTTTCTCAAATATATTCATCGGGTCACATATTCTGAATGTCACAGCCCCTTTTAGGGGGGGTTATTATATCAGATTGGATAACTCAATTTGTTTTTGATCCCGCTGAGAGGCCTTACTGTACCTAGAAGATTTAGTCTGACTCTGTTAGCCGAAAGAAGTTTTTGCACTCCGTATGTGATTGAATTAGAAAATTGCGAGCGGGAAGTGAAAAAAGTCCGCTTTACGCTAAAATTAATTTCCCATTACTGGAAATTCAGGTCACATCAGACAGCTATGAACTATAATGACGTTCTTCCATGCGAAATGGTAGGGAAATATTTCTCTGGTAGTTTTTCATCTTATAAGAAACTCATGACGCAGGTTATCTCTGTTGAACGTAACGGTGGAGGTTTCCTTGTTACACACACTTTCAACGGCCGCATCAGGAAAACCGCCTTGTCTGTGTTCAGGCTTCGCTTTCCTTTTATTTCTTAACCGTTTTTACTCACGTGCTGTCATGGATATTCGATTTACATGAGAGCTGGCTCTGATAAGCGTTGCGCTGAAGGCATCCTGTCAGCGTACGAAATCTCACTTTACCGAAAAGAGAAACTGCTGGGTATCCTGACATCAGAGAATTTTGCGAACTCTCACCGGACAGTTCAGCATTACCGTATCGCTGACATAGTACGGAGTCGATTTTAGGTCAGATAAATCCTTTATCCGGTTGCTGGATCATCAAAGTGTCCCGTGGGGAGGTAATGTCATCATCAGCGCATGAGGCAGCATGCCTTGCGATCCGGGGTTTACTGGAATGACCACATCTGGCCTTGAGAGGATCTATTGGGGATTTTAATTTATACAGTTTCTTTAACCTATACTTATCGTTAATTCCGGGATTCAGATGAGGGTACAGATGAACAGTTTACTTACGGTTGAATATGAAGTTCAGATAAAAAGACTGGCTTGTCTGCATCAATCAGGAGAGGAATATCAAATCATCAAATCTGATATAAATGCAGCACTAATGCATCTGAGCGGAGAGATTGGTCTAGATCCCGGAGACCGGGTTGCGACATGGAGTGAGCTGCACACCTCTCTTAAGAGGTCTCTTTTAATCTCTGCTGACCCGCACTGGATTAATGTCATCCGGTTTGCCCTTTCAAGGATAAAATCCTACAAGCAAAATGCTCTTGTATCCCGTTCGGGTAAAAGAACGGCTCATACTTGATGGCTATTCAGGCGCTTCATAAGCTTAGTGGCCATCGCGCTTATTAGCATTAGATAGACCCCCGAAGATCCCTACTTTAGTCTAAGGTCCCGTTTGCGCGGGCTGTTTTTCTGTGTGGTCAGTGAAAGCTTTCTCTCAGAAAGACGCGCGCCAAAGCCGGTGAGCGGGGTTCAACTCTTGAGTTGGAGTGGAGGTGTGACAGCAATGTTGCATAACGTTCGGCCTGAAGACCAGTCAGTAATATCTCATTGATTTGAGCCCCTGACAAATTCCTGCAAATTAAGATAACCGGGCTTTTGATCAGGTCGGTTACCTTGCAGACATGAAATCAGCCCGTTTCAGAGATGGCTTCCGGAAGCCAGCTTCTTCCATATGAGGCAGTTTATATCGTACAGGTCATGCTATCTAACACTCTAAACGGCAGCCTTTTACTGGTGTACTTGCGGCTTCAATCAGGTGGTTTATCGTTATATTGTAAAAATACTTCCTGCGGACTTTGGTCGCTATGCTTCCTGGTAAATTACGTCTCCGTACGTTGCTCATATTACTTTCCGTCGGCGGAGTGATACTGACCGCCTGCCTGCTGCTCGGATCGCTGCTGATTTTTCAGAAGGGCAACATCGAGGACAGCCTGCTTGAGAGTAATATCGCCTATGCGCGCAAGCTCGCCGACACCACCGATCGTTATCTGAGCACGGCGCAGCGTGAGCTCGCCTGGAGCGCCGGGCAGATTAAGGGGCTTAACGATCCGGGACACCTTCGGGACGAGACCGAGCGCTTGCGGCTGCAGTCGGGCTTTTTTAATACTGTAGTGGTGGTTAACCGCGACGCCGTTATCGCCGCGACCTCGCCGGAAAGCCTTAGTCTCATCGGCATAAAGCTGCATTCCGACGCCAGCAGACAGGCCATCACCACGCAGAAGCCGTTTATCTCATCGCCCTTTACCTCTGCTACAGGTAACTACGTGATCTTCCTGTCTCAGCCTCTGTTTACACCGGACGGAAGTTATCTGGGCTACATAGGCGGCACTATCTACCTCAAAAAGCAGAGCATGCTGAGCGACATTCTCAGCCTGCATTTTTACGCCCGCGGATCCAGCGTTACCGTCGTCAGCAATGACGGCCTCATTATATTCAGTCACGACCCGGCTCGAGTGGGAAGCAGAATGGCGTTAAACTCAGCGTTGCAGAAGCGACTGGCCACAACGGATAGCGGGCGGTTCAGCACGGAAGTTGACGGGCAGAAGTTCCTGACGGGTTACGCCAGCCTGCATAATACCGACTGGAACATTTTCATTGCAGGAACCTCTGAAACAGTCCGGGATATCCTGGTGCGAACCGCAAAAAATGCGCTGTGGTTCCTTCTGGGGATCATTGTCCTGACGGTCGCTCTGGTGATCCTGGTGGCCGGGCGTATTGCCTATCCGCTGGAGAAGCTGGCCGGTATGGTGCGAAATGAAGGCAGTGAAGCGTCGTTCGATTCGGTACCGGCCTGGTATTATGAAGCCGACAGCCTGAAGGAAGCCGTACAGTATCACCGTCACGCGGTGGCGGCTCGCATGGCTGCGCTCAGCGACGAGGCCATGAGCGATCCGCTTACCGGGCTCTGCAACCGCCGTGGCTTTACGCTGCTGGCAGACAGGAACCGTGATGACGCAACTCAGTGCGTCATAGCCATTGACATCGACCACTTTAAAAAAATCAACGACTGGTACGGCCATGAAGCGGGTGATGCGGTACTGGTAAGCCTTGCCGGCCTGCTGCGGCAGACCTGCCGCGCGGGTGACGTGGTCAGCCGTTTTGGTGGAGAAGAGTTTATTGTCCTTCAGCCCCGGACGTCAGTGGAAGATGCGGCCCGGACAGCGGAGCGCATCCGCGAATTAGTCAGCTCCACAACGTTCCCGTACGTGGGGGTCATGACGGTCTCTGCAGGAGTAGCCGCGCTGGCAGACAGTGCCGGAGACAGGGATACGATGCTTCGCCGGGCAGACGAAGCACTCTATCAGGCGAAGAGCGCAGGGCGTAACGCGGTGATTGTAGCAGATCCCTGGAGTGTCTGACGTCGTGAAGAGCAGGGATCATGAGCACGCTTCTTTTTTGGCAACATTTCTGTCGCTGGGGGCCCGCGATTAAGGTCCAGAGCAATGTAAAATTCTTTGTGAGGGCCCCCTCTGCGCTGTTTTTGTTGTTTGATGCTCAGCAATCTGAAATAGTGTGAGGAGTGACTCTGTTCTTTAACTGCATTGCTGCAATCAGCGCCATACATTAACAGAGAGAGCCTTTGCGGTTATAATCTGCATCTCTAAGACCTGATTCGCCGGATAAGCAACAGCACTGTAAAAAGGTTATGATAAAACTGGCTCCGAAGCATTTTCGGCTTCTTTCCCTGATGCAGGAAAGAGAATCGGTACCGGCAGACATAATGCCTGCCGTAATGGCGACGCTGATAAGACTGCGGCTGGCCGAATTTTTTTACGGCGAGGAATGGCGAAGGGTCAGTGAGCGCTACCGCCTGACGGCGAGGGGAAAAAGGGTTCTCATGGCGTACGATGCCAGGATTAAGCGGGACCAGCAACGCAGTAAATGTCAGGGAAGCAGCAGGCGGTGCGAGAAAAAACCTGAGTCTGACAAAACGTAAAATTTGGCAGCAATTAAGCCAGTATACGTCAGCAGGCCGAACTTTGTTCCGGACTGCACACATGCTCCCACGTAAATAACTTTTTTTTTATAAAAATCGTTTTTCTTTTCATTTTTCCCGAGCAGAAGAAGTCATTATCTCTGAACCCTGAGAGAACCACTGCTACAACGCTTATCCACAGATGACAGTCAGTAAAGTTATCTGTCTGCACGGTTTACAGATAGGCTAGTCATCACCCTTGACGAAGGGTTCACACGAACTAAGCTTTTCCTGATTCTAATAACAACTGCAGTATGAAATCCGCATTGCTATGCCGCGCCCATCAGCGCGGTTTTTTTTATGCTAATAATCACCTTCCTGACTGTTAAGACTCTAATCGTCAGGAGTGAAACAAATCATTAAATGTTTTTTTCATCTATGTTACCGTCATCCCGCGATCATCCTTGTCGCGAATTTCTTTGCTTTTTTCCGCCCGACATACCTGGTCAGGTTGCGGGACTTTTTTATCATCTCCCTGAGTCAGTGCCCCTTTTTTGCTTTTGCTGCCTATTAACGGCGTCGCAAGTTGAGTCCGGACTTCGGTAGCCCGCAGAATCTGATCCAGCTCCCCTTGTAGGTGTTACTGACTGTTCTGATAACGCGTTGCGCCATCAATGGCCATCAGCACGGTTGCCTACATCCGCGCTTACCGGCTTAATACCGGCAACCGTATCATTGCCGAGCTTTAGGCGCCTGAAGAGGCATTGCGCAGCATGCACAGCCAGGGCATGTTGATGAGGTCATTGTGCATTCCAGGGCAGCCTTCCGTCAGCAGGGTAGCTCATTCCTGCGCGGCCGTTGTCAGCACTGACCACGCAGCTTCCAGCCCAGCCACTCGTCGAGTTCACCTTCCGGCAGCGGTCGGGAGTAGAAGAAGCCCTGCGCCTGGTCGCAGCCGTACTGCGTAAGTGCGTTAACCGTTTCTGCATCCTCCACCCCCTCTGCCAGCACCGTGTAATCCAGCTCCTTCAGCATCGCTATGATGCTACGCGCGATGATGCGCGATGCGGTGTCTGACGAGATTTCGCTGATGAGCGTGCGGTCCAGTTTGATGACGTCCAGCGGCATGCGCCGCAGGTAGCTGATATTGCTGTAGCCGGTGCCGAAGTCGTCCAGCGAAATGCCAAATCCCCTGAGCTTCAGCATCTCCAGACCCTGCATCGCCGCCGGGCTTTCAATAATGCGCTCGGTCTCCAGGCACTCTATGCCCAGCAGCGAAGTGGGCAGCTTTGCCCTGATCATTTTTGCTTCCAGTGCGTCGGCAAAACCCTCACGCGAAAAGTCTCTGCAACTGACGTTGATGGTCAACGGGAGCTGGATGCAGCTATTGCGCAGGCGGGCAAGGCGCGCGATCGCGCGATCGGTTACCCAGGCTGTAAGCGTGCTGAGCAGCTCAGTCTGCTCAGCCAGCGGCACAAACAGCGCGGGAGAGAGTTCGCCGCGCTGAGGGTGACGCCAGCGCGCTAGCACCTCCAGGCCCACAGGGCGGCCGCTCTGCAGGCAGATTTTGGGCTGGTAGGCGAGCCACAGACCTTTGTCTTCCTGCAGAGCAGCTGCCAGATCGTTTATCAGGGTAAAGTCCTGGGTGTGACGGGCATCGGATGCCGGGCTGAAGCGCATCGCGGGAACGCCGCGCCCGATGGCTTCGTGCAGGGCACTGACCGCGCGGCGTAGCACCTCCTGCGCCGTAATGCTGCCCGTGGTAAAGGCCACCTCGCCGGTGTGGGTGCTGAGCGCCACGGCGATGCCGTCGCCCAGGTCGGCGCTGATCCCCTCCAGTCGTCCTGCCACCCAGTCCGCGGTGAGCCGGCTGTCGTCACGCGTCAGCACGGCAAAGCGGCCGGTGGCAACGGTGTAGAGCAGCTCGCCAGTGGCAGGACGCAGCCGCAGCGGCAGCAGCGTGGCTACGTCCTTCAGCAGGCTCTCCACCGGACCCATGCCCATTGAACGTGCGAGCTCATAGGCGCGCGGCATGTCGATGCAGTCAATCAGCACCAGCCGGCGCGGCGTATTGTCCCCCGCCACCGCCAGATACTGAAGGTCACGGATAAGGCGCTGGCGGTTAGGCAGGGCAGTGACCGGGTCAGCAAACCCGGCGGAGTGCCAGGCCTCCAGAAACGACATCACCAGCGCGGCCAGCAGCTTCAGGGTGGTGACTTGCTCAGCGCCAAACGGGTGCGGTGCGGTGTCCGTGACGCACAGCGTGCCGAGCACGATCCCCTCCCGGTTTTTGAGTGGCACGCCGGCATAGAAGCGGATGTAGGGCGCGCCGGTGATGAGCGGGTGCGTCACAAAGCGGGCGTCCAGCCAGGTGTCGGGCACCACCACTGCGCAATCATTATCCACCGCGTGGCGGCAAAGGGAGTCTTCACGCGAGGACTGCGTGAGGGTGAAGTTGTGTGCGGCCTGCACGTGCTGGTGCTCGTCGTCCAGCACGGAAATAAAGCTTCCGGGGATGCCGAGCGCCTGGCTGGCCAGCCGGACAAACTTGCGCAGCACGTCATCGCGACTTTCATCGGGACTGCGCAGCGCTTTCAGCGCCCGCGCGCGGCGATCGTCGTCGCCGTTAAGATTCATCAGCATGGGTTCCTCCGCCCCGGCCTGGTTCCGGTGCGAAATTATAAAGGTAAAGTGGACGGTAACGAACCGTTACAAAAGGCAGTAACTGCGAAAGGAAAACACGATTAAAAACTTTCTTATGGCGCTTACTATAGGCGTTGTCTGGTCTGATGTCATGCTTATTTTGTTTAGAAAATTATTTCAAGTAACGCGATTCTTTAATTTTATCGTTGGGGGGTGTCCTTTTTTAATTATTCCTGCCAGACTCCTGTTAAATAAATGTAGCGTACAATTTAATCACGCGCGCAATTAAAAATAAATGATAATGTTTTTTTTAAAAAATAATAACAACACTGGGGAAACCTTATGCAGCTGCTTAGACACTTTACCATCCGCCGCGTCGTGCTTTGGATGATGATCCTCTCACTGACAGCAGTGGCGCGGGCCGGCAGCTACGGCGCGATGACGCTGCGTGAGATGTACCGCCTCGCCGACAGCGGCGATGCCACCATGAACGAGGTGCTGCACGGCCTCGGCGGGGTCAACGCGCGCTGATTGGCTAGATAGATCTGGCCCCGTAATAGAAGAGCAAAGCCATAGCGCAGGTCATGCTGGCGGTCGCGGAACTTAACCGCATCACGCTGCAGAACGCCGCCCCGGTACAGGAAGTTTCCGCCACCGCGGGCAACCTGAGTGGGCAGACGACCGCGCTGGGCGGTGCCATTACCCGTTTAAGGTGCTGGAAGAAGAGGGCTACACGGCTGCCGCAGCGTCCGCCCCGCCGGTCAGCTTAAGACGGGCTATCCCGCCATCCAAAGGCGAGTGGGTGGCCTTCGGGCATCATTAACGTGTGGTGCGCGGCGGGGGATTTTTCTCCAGCCACGCCCGCACGCGGTCGGCTTCCGGGCCCGCCTCCCGCACGGCCCGGGTGAGACGCTCCTGAGTCGTACGGAGCTCCAGCGTCCAGAAGGTGATCTGCCATTGCTCCCGGATGTCTATGCGGCTCAGGTCGGCGGGTACCCGCCGCTGGATATAATCACGGTTTTTCATCAGGTTATCCTTTTTATCGGTACAGGGTGTGGCGGCGCCTTAAATACGGCCACCGGTAAGCCCTGCCTATCCTGGCGAATAATCA